>JAAXVE010000103.1 GCA_013335665.1 Candidatus Falkowiibacteriota bacterium | reverse complement strand
TTGCTACGATTCCGTATGCGCGATAAAAATGATCAGCAAACGCCAGACCAGTTTAGAGACTGCCTATAAAATTATTCGAAGAACCAATAATATGAATCAAGCAAATCCATTTATGACGGATGTGTCTCAAAAATTCGATGTCGTGGTCATAGGCGGCGGTCCGGCTGGCATGATGGCTGCCGGACGGGCGGGGGAGCTGGGCGCACGCGTCCTGTTACTGGAAAAGAATGCCCGCTTAGGAGCAAAGCTTTTAATGACCGGCCATGGCCGCTGCAATCTGACCAACAAGTTGCCTGTGAAGGAGTTTGTCAGGGCTGTCGGCCCTAAAGGCAGTTTTTTGTTTTCAAGCCTGAGCAGCTTTGGCCCAGAAGAGATGATTAATTTTTTGACCGAAAGGCGCTTGCGGGTGCGTGTCGAGGATAAAAATCGTGTTTTTCCAGCGTCTAACAGAGCTACCGATGTCTTGCTGGTTTTAACTGAATATATGCGAGCAAATAGAGTAGAGATCCGTTATGATGCAGAAGTCTCAAAGATGGTTAAAGACGATAACTCTATTAGAGGCGTGATTTTGAAAAGCGGTGAAGAAATTTCGGCTGACAACTTCATTATCGCGACCGGAGGCAAATCTTATCCGGTTACAGGATCAAATGGTGATGGTTATGCCTGGTCGAAGTTTCTTGGCCACAGTTTGGCTAAGGCCCGGCCCGGCCTGACGGCGATTAATTTATCAAGCCACTTCATCAAGGAGTTGGAGGGCTTGAGCCTAGATGAAGTCAAAGCTTCGTTGAGGATAAACAGTAAAGAGGTTGCGGCTAAAATCGGTGATTGCATCTTTACTTCAAACGGTGTCAGCGGTCCGTTGGCCCATGACTTAAGCAGGCAAGTTCCGGCGGACTTAAACAGTACTTGTGCGCTATTGCTGGATCTAAAGCCGGAGATGGGTAGTGCAGACCTGAACGGCCTTTTGCAGAAATATTTTCACGAAGCAGGAAATAAACAGCTGAAAAATGGCCTGCAAACAATCCTGCCACCAAAAATCGTGCCAATTGTTTTGAATGTGGCGGAAATAGTTGGCGAGAAATTGCAGAATTCAATATTAAAGGAAGAACGGCAAGCGATAGCTGATACGATCAAGTCTTTGGAGTTTAAAGTAGCCGGCTTGGCCGGATTCGATAAGGCGAACATAACAGTCGGGGGAGTTAGTCTGGAGGAAATTGACCCTAAGACGATGCAATCAAAAATCGTACCGAATGCATATTTTGCTGGCGAGATTATCGACCTGGATGGGCCGACCGGCGGGTTCAACCTGCAAATCTGCTGGAGCACTGGTTTTGCCGCTGGCTCGGCAGCAGCTCGAAAGCAGTAGTTGTTCAAACAAAAAACCCTCGTTGGCCGAGGGGTTGAGTCAGAATTCCTGTTCCGGAACGACTAAAGAGCAGAGCGTCGGGAATGGCGGCGCATTGTCACGCACGGGCCTCCAATCATCATTGCAATATGTTTTTGGCCAGAGAATGCGTCCTGCACCGGTACGAAGAACGGTTTCACATGGCAAAAGCATCAGATTCAGATCGCGCTTGCCAAAACCCCAGAGACGTCTACTGAATGCAAGGATGGTTATTGTGGTATCGTCATCAGCTGACGGTAGCGATCCGAAGCTTTCAGCCAGTCTGGATGCCCTTAGTTCTTTTAGCGGCCCAAGGAATACAGCCTCAGTTTCCCGATTTGGATTCACATATTCGAACTCCGGAATGTCGGGTTCAGAAATGGGATAGAAATACCAGTTGTCGTCAGTTGACGATTGCCAGTAAACAACAAGCGTTTTCGTGCCGTTTACGAGCATGGCGGTTATTACTGGCTTTGTTGGCCTGTCGAGGCTGAACTCGGCATAGAGGTCATTCAGGCGCTTTTCCTGGTGATCGATTTCCGCAGGCTTCAATGGATCGAAATAGTAGGCAAAAAGATCATACTGGTCCATATGTCCTCCTTTCGTAATAAGAGCGTTATCTACTTTCTACTGGAACAATGGATAAAAGTCAATAAGTGCTTCTGGACAAATATCGGTTTTTCTGTTATCATACTTGCGTATTAATTATTATCTCTAATCCCGGAAATTCGGGCCAATATCCCATATGGCAGAAGAAGTAGTATTACGTTTCGATGAAGTGACATTCGAGTATGTCCATAATAAGCCAACGCTTGATGAGGCTAGCTTTAGCGTGCGCCAAGGTTCAAAAATAACCCTGATGGGGCAGAACGGTGCTGGCAAAAGCACTCTTTTCGGGCTGATTAAGGGCGAGCTTAAGCCGAAGAGCGGCAAGATCTCGTTGCAGAACGGTGCCACTATCGGTACGGCCAGACAGACGATCGCCCGTGAAGATTTGGATATGTCGGTCAAAGAGTATTTTTGCAAGGCCTTCGAAGTGGTGCCTGGCAATGTTGACAGCAAAATCGCCAAGGCTATGGAGGCGGTTAATTTGGTAATACCGACCGACCGCCGTGTCGGCGACATGTCCGGCGGGCAGCAAGCCCGCTTGCTTTTGGCTTTCGCCCTAATACAGAATCCAGACATTTTGTTACTGGACGAGCCGACAAACAATCTGGATAAAGAGGGGATCGATCATCTGATCACTTTTCTTATAATGTATGAAAAGACGGTAATCGTCATTTCACATGATGCTGACTTTTTGAACTGCTTTACGGAAGGAGTTATCTATCTGGATATCCACACGCACAAGATTGAAACTTATGTCGGCGATTATTATTCGGTGGTTGAGGAGATTAGTAAGAGAATCGAACGCGAGCGGATGAAGAATGCTCAGTTGGAAAAACAGATCAAAGACCGCAAAGAGAAAGTTAATTTTTTTGCTAATAAAGGAGGTAAGATGCGTAAATTGGCCGCTAAGCTCAAGGAAGAAACAGCCGATTTAGAAGAAAACATGGTCGATGTCCGTAAAGAAGATAGGACTATCCGTGATTTTAAAATTCCGGCACAGAACGTCTCCGGCGAGGTGGTCAAGATCAGCAAAATTAAGACGATTCGTAATCATGAGCCGGTCTGGCGCGAAGTCGATAAGGTGCTGCGCAAGCGTGACCGCTTACTGGTCTCCGGGCCAAACGGTGTCGGCAAGAGTACATTCTTGCGTTCTTTGATTTCTCCTGATCATGAAGGTGCAACCATACTCGACGGCGTACGTGTCGGTTATTATAGCCAGGATTTCGCAACCCTCGATTATAATCATACCGTCATGGAATCTTTAAGAGATGCGGCTGCAGATGGTTTTGACGATCAGGATATGATGACTATCGCTGGCGGTTTTATGGTGGCTGGTAACCTGCTCGGCCAGAAGGTGGGAGCATTGTCCGAAGGGCAGAAAGGATTATTGTCTTTTGCTCGGCTAGTTTTAATGCAGCCCGCATTACTCATTCTTGATGAGCCGACAAACCACATCAATTTTCGCCACATTCCGGTAATCGCCGAGGCAATCGACAATTTTGAAGGCGCGATCATTATGGTCAGCCATATGCCTGAATTCGTAAAGGAAATACATTTTACTGATTATCTTGAGTTGGACAAGATATAGCGTACTGGTTGCAACCAATCCAAAAAAACGAAGAGGCGCATGTGAGAAAAAGTTGAAGTTAAAAAAATCGCTATATAACAAATTAGCCCCCGGATTATGTTCCGGGGGCTTTTTTTAGGCGTCGTGAGAGTTGAGCATCTCACGTATTGTTGCAAGGAGTTCGTTTGTGTCGAACGGCTTCACTACGGCTTTAAAGCCGCGTTGGCCAAGCCAGAAGACTTCCTCCTGATAACCGCTCATGAAAATTGTTTTGAGCGGTCGGTACTTCGACATAACGTTGTAGGCGTCCATGCCACTCATATTCGGCATGGTGAGATCTGAGAGACGAAGGTCTATATCATTCAGAGTGGCGATCACGGCCTTTAATCCAGA
>JAAXVE010000102.1 GCA_013335665.1 Candidatus Falkowiibacteriota bacterium | reverse complement strand
AAGACCTCGTTGTTATGCCAATCCGTATAAGAAGCAGAAATAAAACGCAGTATAAGGTGTAAAAGATTAATAATTATGTAATTAACGGTATACTGAGTTGTTTTTCGATTGCGTGTTATATGGGTTATTATTCAAAATTCCGCGGTTTAGGCGGATCAATCTAATTATTGTTCACTCGCCCTGCGGCCACGTTAGCCGAATAACATCACCGACCTCCTCGCTAAAATAACACATGTCAACTTTAAGCCTCATTGGAAAAGACCATAACGAGCATCTGAATTGGTTATCGAATACCTGGATGAACGGCTCATCCCCCGTATGTTTTTTAGAGGGCTTTCCAGGAACGGGCAAAACGACCATTGCCAGGGAATTAATCGCTCAAACATTCGATAGGAAATTAACCGCTGTTCTTATTACTGCCATAGATACTGAAGAAGAAAAAGATCCGACGGATGACCTTTTGTTAGATCTGGCAATGGAACTCAATAGTGCGGGAAGGAACGAGCTTGCCAAGGCCATCGAGAATAATCGTCCTCTTGTCGATGTTTTAAGCAAGCTTGTAGAAGAGCCCGTTCTCATTATCATCGATGAATTTCAACGCACTATGCAGGGAACGAGGGCGATAACCAGAGGAAGCTTTGCCAAGACATTAAGCACTTTAGCAAACAGGAAATGGCTCAAAGGCCGTATTCTGCTGCTAACCAATCGACTGGTGGAACGTGCGCGTTGGTCCGAACCTTATGCCATACGTACGTTGAACGGCATGTCTATCGATGACGGTGTGCAGTTGTTGGAGCACTTTGCATGGGAAGGAGGTCGAACCGACGAAATAGAACCGGAACGCCGCCGTGAAGTCGTGAAATGGCTGGGCGGCAATCCGCGGGCTATTCGCTTGGTTGTCAGAAATCTGGCGTATGAATCCCTGGATGATTTGATCGACGTGCAACCAGAGTTATGGGAAACACGCGATCGCAAGGTTTCACCAGAATTGATTCAGGACTTGGAACGTGAGCTTCTCAAAAAAACCCTTGAACAATTTTCCGAGGAATATGTTCGTCACCTCTGTCGCATCTCAGTGTATCGCAAACCATTCAAGCGACAGGCCATTGAGCGTCTTTTCGATGAACGTTCAATCTATGCCGAATTCAAACAGGAAATGGTTGATCGCTTTTTGATGGAACAACACAAGGGCTGGTTTAGCCTGCACCCTATTGTTCGGGAAATCGGTTTAAAAAAATTAGCAAGCACGCCCTCGGCATTGCAACAAGCGCACAGCATGGTTGCCGGGTATTATACGCGTCACTTTGAGGCCAACCAGATGGTTGGTTGGGGCGCTTTGGGTGGTTATTTTGTCGAAGCGCGCTATCATCTGGTCAAAGCTGAAAAGCCTGATGACCTGAAAGACATCGCTACGCGTTTTCAAAGTTATATTTTTTCAACGCTGAGCCGGGTTTCCCCTATTCCTAAGACTGACGAAGAATTGGACGAGCGTATCGCGGTATTGTCGGCATTGCTGGAAGAACCTGGGCCTAAAGGCTTGGAATATCATCTTGCCCGTTTGTTTTACACCCGTAACCAACGCAATGATCTGCACAGGGCGTTGCATCATATTGATCGGGCGAAATCAAAAAGTACTTTTGCAGCATCTTGGTTATTGTGTAGCGAAATCTTAGTTAAGATGGAGCGGCCAAATGATGCAATTATGGCACTGAAGAAAGGGTTTGAATACGTTCCGCCAGAAAAAAGTGCCGTAGAATTATATGGCCGGTGCGCGCAATTACTGGCCGACCAAGGGCGGCCTGCAGAAGCCGTTGACCTGCTCAGGCAGGGGATCGTGCGGATTCCGCCAGATAACAACGCCGTCGAATTATATGGCCGGTGCGCGCAATTACTGGCCGACCAAGGGCGGCCTGCAGAAGCCGTTGACCTGCTCAGGCAGGGGATCGAGCGGATTCCCTCGGATAAGGGGGCCAATTTCTTAATTGAAACTGCGCTCTTACTTTTCGTCGCACGTCATGATGCCGAAGGGATCACCCAACTGATGGAAACAACTAAGAGTTTGCAACCAGGACAGTCCGCATTTGCGCAAACACTGTTATACCAACTGCAAGAGCGCTGGTATGAAGCGGCGGAGTATGCCGAGCAAAAACGTAAAAACGGCATTCAATATGGCCCATTAGTAGCTGCGGAAGCCTTCTCCTGGTTATGCGCCGAACAGCCACAGCGCGCATTGGAGCCGATTTCCAACAATTTGCAACAGGAGCGGTATCAGAACCATTGGCTGTATGCGTTCGTTCAACTACGCTTGGGTAATACGCAGACAGCTAGGCAAACACTTGCGGCTTATGCGCATTGCGCGGCATTAGAGGAAATGGATGAAAGGGTTTTGTTAAACCTATGGGATCAACCTTCAGTGGTAAAGCAATACGATCTCGCCAGTTATTTCCCGTCCTTACCGCCCGTACTGACCGGTTTGCCTCATGCCGTGACAAGACTTCCTCATGGCCCTTCCGTATTGTCGGCGTCCGGTAAAACCGCCGATATGCCATCGAATTCCACTACCCAACCGCAAGACAGCGCGAAAAACATTCAACCGGAAAGTCCCCCGCTTATGCAGGAAAAATACATTGATTTCGATTTGCATATCGACCCCAACGGCCATGCGCTCGCGTCATCCCCGGAAGGACAGGCGACTGCGCAGATTTCCACCAAAATGCCCAGCAACATCCGCTTGTCATTGAAACTGATCGAACAGCGCCAAAGCGATTCCGATTTACTCAAGGAGGTCGGGCTGACGCTGTACGAATGGGTTTTTCCGAACGCGATTCACACACATTTTCAACAAACTGAAGCTGTCGCTAGGCGTGATGGAACAAAGTTACGCCTACGTTTGCGCATTGAAGCGCCTACGGTTGCCAGCGTCCCTTTGGAATTCATCTATCGGGCCTCAGGCGGATATTTTTTGGCGGCCAACCCCGATACCGTGCTGTCCCGCTACTTGAATTTACCCGTGCCGCCGGAACGTGTGCGCCGCCGTGAAAGCCCTTTGCACATGCTGGCGATTATCGCTGATCCGACGGATCAAGGACGGCTCGACCCCGATGAGTGGGAAACGATTATTAAAACATCCATCGCCAAGCCCCTAGAGGATAAGCAGATGACACTGCATACCGTCAAGCGGGCCACGCGCAAGGAAATCCGCAATGCCTTGTTAGCGCAAAAGCCGGACATCATTCAATTCGTTGGTCATGGCATCTATGAGAACGGCAAAGGCTCCCTGGCCTTAGTAGATGAAGAATCTGGTAAAACATGGCTATTGGATGATGAGCGCTTTGCTAATCTCTTCATGGGGAATGACGACCATTTGGGCTTGGTGGTTATGGCTACCTGTGAAAGTGCCAAAACCGACGACCCGCAGAGCTTCTTGGGCATCGCACCGCAACTGGTGCAACGTGGCACGCCTGCCATCGTGGCGATGCAGTACGCTGTATATGTCAAAACCGCTAAGGTGTTCCTGGAGGATTTCTATACTTCTGTAGCCGCGCGCAAACCAATAGATTGGGCGGCGCAAGCAGCGCGAAATGCCGTATCCTTGGAATTTGGCCTTGATAATCGCGAGTTCGCTACGCCCGTTCTTTATATGCGAGCGCAAGACGGGAATGTGTTCTGATTCTCACCGGACAAAGGGAAGGTGGAGTAAGTACTTCAATACAAATATTTGCAGAGGAATTGGGGATAGACCACGATTTCGTTCAATCGAAAATCGGCTAACATTTTCATCCAGCGGACGCGCGATAAGGCCGTGCGCCGCTGATGCCTGTCGTTGGATGAGGAGGAAAAGATGATAAGCTTATACTTTAGCGATTTCTTCGCTGTCGATGAGTCGGTACTCGACGAGTATGGCGCCTTCAATGTCTCGCTCATCACGGACCTGCCTCTTTTTATAGATCCCTTCTTGT
>JAAXVE010000101.1 GCA_013335665.1 Candidatus Falkowiibacteriota bacterium | reverse complement strand
CCGCCAATACCCTGATCCTCTGGCAAACTCTCCAAATAACGCATGATAGTTGCGCACCCCAAGCTGTGACCGATTAAATAAAGTTCTTCGTCCGGCTGGCCGATCAACTGTTGCAACGCCGGCAACCAGCCACTTAGCTGCGGCAAGTCGGTTTCAGGCAAGGCAGGAACCTCGACTTGGAAACCTCGAGCCTCTAATTGTTCCTTAACCCAAGGATACCAGCAATATTCCGGATACCCTTCCCAGCAATGGACGATAATTGCACGCTTCATATAGTAAGATTAATTTATTTAGTCTCTCTCCCTCGCCCCTCACGGGGAGAGGGTCGCTTGTCCGCCGTAGCTTTAGCGAAGGAGGAGGGTGAGGGGTGTATAGAACTTCCCTGCGACTTTTTACGAATTCACCACGAACAAGCTATATCGCCACGTCCATACTTGCGAAAGCCTTGGCGATGTCCTGCTCTGTCGCTTCGCGGCGCTTCTTCTCTTCCTCTTCTAACTGCTTGCCGATGTCGTAATTCTCAAAAAAGCCGGCCAAGTTGGCATGCGAGCGCAGAATCCCCATGCTCATGGCCGCTCGACCATCCTCTTCACCCAACTCCTCGAGCAGCTGAGCATCCAAAGCCTCTCGGTACTCCGTGTTATTCCAGGCGCGAGCGCGCAGGTTACCGTAGTCGTAAGCAATAGCCAAGAGTCGGTTCCCGCTCCAACCAGCCCATTCCCAATCAGTGAAGACCGTCTTGTCCTGCTGGCCAACATAGAGATTGTTCGGCGACAAATCACCGTGGGTCATGTACTCGCCCACATTTCGCTCTGCACCGACCGTTGGCTTAAGTTTCTCGAATAACTTTCCGACTGCTTGGCGAAAATCGACAGGCTTGCCTTGTTGCTTAGATAGCCGATATTCGAGTACGGCCCAAAACGGATAACGATCCGCCTCGACCTTGTCTTCGTCAATATCCTTAACCAGTGCTGCATACTCCTGCGGGTGTTTTGACTTTAGATATTCGCCGATCGCCTGATGGTCGGCCGGCGTCACGTAATTCTCATATTTCTCATCCGTCTCTTCCTCGAATTCGAACATCGACATTATCTTTTTGGTGTTTTCCTCATAACCGTCAAAGCCATCGAAATGGTCTTGAGCGTCATGGATCTCCTCTTCAAGCTTGAGCCCGCTCGCTGCCGTCGCCCTGCCCAAACCGACCAGCTCTTTGATGGCCTGCCGGCCTTGCTCTGCGGTCAATTGAGCCATCTGCTCATGGCCGCGGATGAAGCCGGGCGAACCGTCAGCCGGCGCGCTCTCGATCAAAGCGTAAAAGGTCTTGTTATCAGGATTATTGTCTTCCGGATCAATCGGCCCTGCCGGCACATTGGTAGCTGATACGCCAAAAGCCTCGATGCCAAGTTTGTCTTTAAGCAATCGCGAAACTGAGACCTCGCGAATAAAGGCGTTACGGTGATGATTAACGTCTTCCTTGTTCATGCGACCGCCGCGATAGGCTTTGAAAAACTTCGGCTCGAGATCAGGTCCGAGAACCGGCAGGTTTAAATGCCGCTCTTCTGTTTCTGATTCAATCATGCGGCCCAAATCACGCTCGTTCCATTCCATGCCCAAACCGCGCAACGTGTCCTCGACCTGCGCCGCGAACTTTACCTGTTCGAACACGCTCTTCATACGGATTAACTTATTCGCACTCGTATTGGTCGCTGCTATCAGTTCTTCATTTTTTTTCTTATCCCCCACACCTTGATTTATGTCAGCATCAGCCTCGACCTGCTTCTGTCGATCTGCGAACAGCTTGCGCAAATTGTCTTCTAATCCCATATATTTCTCTTAATATTATTTATCGCGTTAAATATCTAGTGAATCACCTGTACGCGCCCGACTTCACCAGTCTGCAAGCGCACCTTGATGCCATGCGGATGTGTCGGCGAGCTAGTCAAAATGTCAGCCACCACGCCCTCGGTCAACTCACCAGTCCGCTGATGATGTTTCTGCACGATCGAGACTTCGATACCCGGCTTTATATCGCTACGATTTTGTCCATTCATATTTTATTCCAGCTAGAAATCACTAATTATTTTTACGAGCACTTCTTCTAGGTTATAATAATCCTGATAATAATCAACGCTAACGTCATAAGACCGCTCATTCTTGTCATTAATCCCTATTTTCAAGAATGAATCAGTACTTCCGAGGCTCCATATAAAAGGATCTGTCGTTAATTTAAATTTATTCGGGTTAAAATTATGCTCGATGAATTTATTTCTCGTTTCTCTGAATTTTTTACAAAAAATTAAATCAGGATCATTGATAATTTTAAGTTCTTCCAATAAATCAATACACTTCTTGCCATGGTGATACATTCCGCACAAGTTAAGTCCAGCTAATTTGTTAAAATATCTAGACTTTTCATCATTATCAAACTCGTTGATGCAATTAACTTTATTAAATCTTAACTGTTCAAAACTGTAATGAAAAAAAATAAAGGAAGTCCGGAGAAAACGAAAATTTTGTAAGTCCTCGCTCCATGTCAGTCCAAAATATTTCCATTTATTAATCCAAAAATTATCCAGGTTAGTCAATTGCACTTGATCTCCTTGACCGCGCTGAAAACGGCTAAAATATAAATCATCACCGAACATAATTACACGATTAGTATTATCCTCTGCCTTAACTATCGTTGTAATCTCAATCAATTTTTGAAGTTCGGGGTCCATATTTTTTTATTTTTGCTTTTCATACAGCCGAGCTTGAAAGCCGATAAATATTGATCGTATCTTATCTACGCTGCCTAGGATGTTTATCGCGTCGGCTGCCGAGTTATATTTCAAGTTCAACAATATCGGCAATTTCTCTTCATCCAGCTCATCAACACCTTTTTCTTGGTACTTGGTCAAAACAAAATCAAGAAATTCTTTCTGTTTATCTTCTAGGCCGTCAAAGACAACTTCCTTTGCGTGTTCGGCCCTATCCGCTCTTGTTATCGGCTTTGTTAAAAACGAAACATAAGTCAGAACGTCGAACAGGTCGCTCTGCTCGGCATCAATCATCTTTTGCAGCGCCTCCAATTGCTCGCGTCCATAGCCAAGCTCGTCAATCTTATCCAGAAAAGCCTTGCGCGTAGCTGGGTTTGACCAGATTTTTCGCAACTCGTCTTCATTTTTGAAAAACTCAGGCATCGTGCCAAACATATTATCCATGAACTCCTGCACGGAAACTGGCTTGCCGTCTGCACTCCAAAAAGACGTCGATACCATGTGTTGGATTTCCCTTTCCTTGCCATCGCGCAACTTAATTCTTAACTTTTTAGGAGTCTCCAAACCAGGTTCGCTCACAACATCCATTGAACCTTTTTCCGCCGTATTATACTTGATATTTTTAGGCTCTTTCTCAACCGTTTCATCAAGAGGCTCGCCATCCCATTCCGGATCAGCAAAATGATGATAAGCGTCAACAAAATCGTAAATCGTAAAATACTCTTTACCATCAAACAAGCGCGTTCCGCGGCCGACAATCTGCTTGAACTCGATCATCGAATTGACTGGACGCATCAATACTATGTTTCGGACATTCCGCGCATCAACGCCGGTAGACAACTTTTGCGATGTCGTCAAAACAGTCGGTATCGTTTTCTCATTATCCTGGAATTCGCGCAAAAATTGTTCCCCGCGAGCACCGTCATTGGCTGTCACACGTGCGCAGTAATTCGGATTATTGCTATCCTTACACTGGTTGATCAGGTCTCGGACCGCCAAGGCATGGTCTTGCGTTGCGCAAAAAACGATCGTCTTCTCATTCTGATTAATCTCATCCATAAAGATGCGCACGCGCTTGGCTTCCCTTTCCTTGATTTCGATAATACGATTAAAATCAGCTTCTTCGTAAATCTTACCAGCCTCAACCTCGCCCTCAACAATCTGGTCATCCGAAGTATAAACATAATCATCAAGCGTGGTTTTGATA
>JAAXVE010000100.1 GCA_013335665.1 Candidatus Falkowiibacteriota bacterium | reverse complement strand
GTGACAAAGACTTGAAGGGTATAGCAGTCGATCCGCGTTATGATGATGTTGTCGCCCCAGAAACGGTTCAAACGGCAGCTTTCACTTCGTCTGCAAGCACGACAGCCACTACAACTGTCATTTCGACCAGTTCGAGGGTCTATGTCAGCAATACACAAATCATTGCTGCAAACACTTGCACCTCTTGGACTTACTCCGATTGGAGCCCGTGTTCGCCTTGGGGCAATCAGACACGAAACATCTTGTCTTCGCAACCCGCCAATTGCTCTGGAGGCAACTTTGTCCTGAGCCAGTCGTGTGGAGCTGCTGCTACATCTTCGTCGGCAAACTTAGCTACTTCAACTGCAATTGTAGCCACAGCTACGAATATGATTTTGGCCGGCAGCAGCACTGGCATGAGCTTGGATGACGCTCTTTTATCGGCCGCATATTTCGATTTTGGCAAAAACGTCAATCTGACTTGTAAGCCCTGGGTCAATAAAGTCTTAACAGAGGCAACGAATGCTTCCTTGGCCTTGCCTTTTTTGTCTGCCAATAATTACGCATGGGATATTATTCCCGGCGGCCGGGTGCTCTACAAGAGCATGGCAATAGAAAATGTCGGTCGAGCCGATATTGTCCAGTTTAATATGGCGAATAGGAATAATTTGCCTCACACGGCGATCATTGCAGCAGCTACGCCGACTGGCATGGTTTGGATCCATAGCAATTGGCAAAAGACTAATACGGTCAGTGTTGATTTCATTACTTACGCTTATTTCAACTATCTCGCCGGGGCTGAATATTCGATTTATCATATATATTAGCAGTATATTAGTAGTCAACGGTGAATTCTTGTCAGCAGTATTTGCTTTAATCGGAGAAAGAAGTATAATTTTTATAAGGATTTCCAATATTTTCGGGGAGGTGTGCGTATGTATTCGTACCTTTGGAACGGCTTAGACGGCCCTTACGATGAACGTTTGGCACTCGGCATGGAGCCTGAAGATTACATGGACTATTGCAAGAAGCGGGATGAAGCCTTGGAACGTGAATTCTATTGTATCTGTGACTTCCTCAAGGCTCTTTTCTGGCGTTTATCCCTGATCTTTTAATCCTGCGGCATTGCCCGCTCCTTATCTTTACAGAGTACTCGGTGCTCTGTTTTTTTGTGGCCGTATCAGGGATTTAATCTAAAATTAACACAAGGTCAGTATTATTATATATAATCTCTAAAATTAATTATATGGATATTCTCAAGCAAAAAATAACCCCCTTCCTGTGGTACGACAATCAGGCAGAAGAAGCCGCCAACTATTATGTATCAATCTTCAAAGACTCCAAAATAACAAATGTCTCTCGTTATGATAAAGAAGGCGCGGCTGTTTCGGGCATGCCCGAAGGTTCGGTTATGACAATTGAATTTGAGATCGCAGGCCAGGTTTTTACCGCGTTGAATGGTGGCCCGACTTTCAATTTCACGCCAGCGATATCCTTTGTTGTAAGTTGTGAAACTCAGCAAGAGATTGATGATCTATGGGAAAAGCTTTCGGCAGGCGGTGAGACAAGCCAATGCGGCTGGCTAACTGATAAGTTCGGAGTGACCTGGCAGATCGTGCCGTCAATTCTTGAAAAACTTATGGGTGGTCCGGACAAAAAAAAGTCAGGCCGAGCCATGGAGGCGATGCTTAAGATGACGAAACTCGATATAGATGCTTTGAAGAAAGCATATGAAGGTGCTTAGAAAATTTTTTTCAGCTCAGCAAGCCCTAAGTATCATGTTCTAGGGCTTGCTTTTCGAATTTGTTTTAGATTATAATTAACCGCATGTAAAAATTAAATCAATAAATAACTCTTGATTATGTCAGAAAGTTTCTTAACCCCGCCGGAGATGGGTGCTTATGCCCAGGAGGCAGCCTTGAAAAAAGCGCGCACTAAGAATGGAAAGTTGTTCGTTTTGGCCATGCTCGGCGGGCTTTATGTCGGTTTTGGCGGCATGTTTGCCACCCTGATTGCCACCGGATCCTTAGGCATCTTGCCTTTCGGGATCGCTAAATCCCTTATGGGTATAGCTTTCAGTCTCGGTCTCATATCGGTAGTGGTAGGCGGGGCAGAGCTGTTTACGGGGAGCACCGTCTTGTCTTTGGCGGTTGTTGATAAGAAGATCGGTTGGAGCAGGCTGTTCTCGAATCTGTCCATAGTATATGCCGGAAATTTTGTTGGCTCACTCATACTTGCCGCCATGGTTTTGGTCTCTAAACATTACCAGGTGGGGTCGGGAGCTGTCGGAAAGATGATGTTAACGATTGCCACAAGTAAGCTGCATTATGGCTTTTCACAGGTGCTTGTTCTTGGAATTTTGTGCAATTTATTCGTGTGCTTGGCAATCTGGCTGACTTACGGTTCTAAGCAGATAACAGGGAAGATCTTGGCTATCATTTTTCCGATTACTGCTTTTGTTGCTCTTGGTTTTGAACATTGCGTGGCCAATATGTATATGATACCTGTCGCCTGGATGATAAAATTCTTTGACCCTGCTTTTGTTGCGTCAGCAAATATGGACGTTTCTACACTAACAATAAGCCATTTTTTGCTTGCCAATCTTCTGCCGGCTACGATCGGTAATGTTATCGGCGGATCGGTGATTTGGCTGTCCTATCTGCATGTTTATCGCGAGCAGCCAAAATTGGTGGAGCAAGAGGCATAAACTCCTGTCAGACTAGCATTCAAATATCAACAAGTAGCAAGGCAATTCGATAGAATTGCCTTGCTTTTTTTATGCTTGACAAAATATTTAAACATGCTACCTTTATTAAATAAGGTAGTATGTTTAAATTATGACAAATAACGAAGACAAATTCATTCCCATACGCAAAGGCTTGCTAGAGTTCGTTGTTTTGAAGGTTATCCGGAAAGAAAAAGTTTACGCAGCAGACATCCTCGAAGCTCTGAGCCGGACTGAATTCGCCACGCAAGAGGGCACGCTCTATCCTATGCTTTCCCGCTTGAAGCGAGAGCAGCTTGTGGAGTATGAGTGGGTTGAGTCGGAGGCCGGTCCGCCGCGAAAATATTATCTTCTTACCGCAAAAGGCGAAGCGCAGCTCGAGAGTTTGAATCAATATTGGCGCGAACTCGATAAAACCATCAAAAAATTAGCATAACATATATGAACAAAGTCATTTCAATTAATTTAGGCGGCCGTGCCTATCAAGTCGAAGAAGCAGGATATGGCAAACTGCAAGACTATTTGAAACAGGCCGCTGAGCGGCTGGATAATGACCCTGACAAAGGTGAAATCCTTGATGATTTGGAACAAGCGCTGGCGGAAAAATTAAATCGTCGGCTTTCTAGCGGTAAAACAGTGGTTTCGACCAGGGAGGTCGAAGAGATTATCCGCGAAATGGGTCCTGTCGATGGAGGAAGCGAACGCTCTGGCAGTGATGCTGATGAGAAGAAGGGGGAGGCGTTAATTAAGCGCTTGCATCGTATCAAAGAGGGGAAGGTTATTGGAGGAGTGTGTACCGGCCTCGCTGCATATTTTGATGTCGATGTCGTTCTTGTACGCTTTATCTTTGTCGCATTAGTCTTTCTTACTAGCGGGGCTTGGATATTTGTTTATCTTGTTATGATGTTGGTCATTCCCAAAGCCAGAACATCTGAACAGCTGGCAGCTGCTTACGGCGAGCCTTATACGGCGCAGGATTTGATAAGGCGAGCTCGCGAAGAGTTCAGAGAATTCTCTAATAAGAGTGAGTGGAAGAAATGGAAACACGAGATGCGGCAAAAGATGAGGCAGCATCGTCGCGAATGGAGTGTTGATAAGAATAGTTATGAAGATTCCGGGTTTATGGGGCTTATTATACTTGCTTTTATAATCGCATGGGTAGTAGGCCTTGCTTCGATCGTGTCAAAGGGTGCAGTATTCGGAATCGTTTTACCTGTAACCTGGCCTTTGTGGGCAGTTGTTGTCGGTTGGGTATTACTTTTCCCCTTG
>JAAXVE010000099.1 GCA_013335665.1 Candidatus Falkowiibacteriota bacterium | reverse complement strand
TGCTAAGATTAAACTGAGCAGTCCTGATACAGTAGAAGTTGAAGTGCCGCGTGAGTTGCATCATGACCAGATTAAAAAAGAATGGCAGACAGAAAAAGACTTATTTGACGTCATTGCTTTATATGTTGGTTATTACACTAACAAGGCCCGCGGGCATAAGGTTGATGTCGGTTTCAGAATAAAATAATAAGAAAAACAGCTTTCTCCGTTTTTATCTTGAGCAAACTTTTGAAATAAACATATTATTAACGGGCTGGTGATTATTGAAATATCGCCACCTATTTAACATTAAAATCTATGACAGCAGTATGGATCGTGCTCGGAGTCGTGGCCTTGGCCGCTATCTATCTCTGGGCAACTTACAACGGCTTGGTCACTCTTAAGGTTCGCACTGACGAGGCTTGGAGTGACATCGATGTGCAGTTGAAGCGGCGTCATGACCTGATCCCTAATTTGGTTGAGACGGTCAAAGGCTATGCAGCTCATGAGCAGGGTACTTTGCAGAAAGTAATCGAGGCTCGCAATGTCGCCATGCAAGCAATGTCAGGCGGCAGCTCAAAACAGTTAGCTGAGGCAGAAAATGCTTTGTCTGGAACACTGAAGAGTTTGTTTGCCTTGTCAGAGAGCTATCCTGACTTGAAAGCGAACCAGAATTTCTTGGAGTTGCAGCGCGAACTGACCGATACGGAAGACAAGGTTCAGGCAGCACGACGTTTCTACAACGGCAATGTCCGCGATTTAAACACCAAGATCCAGGTCTTCCCGACGAACATGTTCGCCCAGAAGCTTGGCTTCACTTCACGTGAATTCTTTGAGGCGGCAGCCGAGGAGAAGGAAAACGTGCAGGTTAAATTCTAGCCTTTTGCAGTGCGCGCCCGTAATTCGGGCGCCGTCTATAAAGGGTTAAAGGTAATTTTAAATTTCGAATTCTGAATTTTGAATTAATTTTTAATTACTAATTTCGAATGCTTCAAACATTCGAAATTCGAGTTTGATTCAAAATTCAGAATTAAAAATTAGTTTTTAGCATTTGAAATAAACATATGCCTACTATTTATAACAATGTAGATTCTAACGTAAGAAAGACCTGGTTTTTGATGGCTGGCTTCTTCGTCTTTATCATGTTGGTCGGTTTTGTCTTTAGCCAGGCGATGAACGATTCGATTATACTTTACATCGCTGTCGGGTTCAGTGTTATTTCATCATTTATCAGTTATTGGTGGAGCGATAAGATCGTTCTGGCCATGTCCGATGCGCATGAAATTGATCATGATTCGAACCGCGAGCTATATCATTTGGTAGAAAACCTGTGCATTACGGCCGGATTGCCTGTGCCTAAGATCTACGTCATTAACGATACGGCGCCGAATGCTTTTGCCACCGGACGCGATCCTGAACATGCGGTGGTGGCAGTAACTTCTGGCTTATTGCAAAAATTGGAAAAGGCAGAACTTGAAGGAGTTATTGCTCATGAATTATCGCATATCGGTAATCGAGATATTCTGCTCGCGACCATCGTGACGGTCTTGGTTGGTGTGGTCGTGTTGCTGGCAGATTGGTTCAGGCGCTGGGCTTTTTTCGGCAGACGTCGTGACGATAGCGAAGGTAATGGCCAGTTTAAAGCTGCTATTATGATCATCGCTATTGTTTTGTCGATCCTTGCCCCTTTTTTCGCTTACATGATGCAATTTGCCATCTCGCGCAAGCGGGAATTTTTGGCTGACGCAGATGGGGCCTTGCTTACCCGTTATCCGGAGGGTCTAGCAAGAGCCCTAGAGAAAATCTCCGCCGATCAAGAACCGCTAGAGGTGGCTAATCGCGCCACGGCCCATCTTTATATAGCCTCGCCCTTTAAGGAGGGGGAGAATGGCAAGATCGGTTTCTTTACCAAGTTGTTTATGACTCATCCTCCTGTCGAAGAACGCATCGCTGCTTTGCGAGGCGAATCACCAGCCGTAAAAAAATAATTATATGTTTAAAGAAAGGATTGGAAATCCTCAAGAGGAGTTGAACCAACTCATGGAGGATATGAAAGAAGTTGTTGAGCAGTGGAGCCAGTTGAATGATGCCCGACAGACCGATAAGGGCAGATATGAAGGTGATGTCAGGAATTTGGAACAAGAAAAGATTGCACAATTGATCATGTTTTTAAAAAACAACCCAGGATTAATTGAGCAGAACAAGCAAGATCTGCAGTTTGTCGGCGAAGAGTATCTCGGCATTGGCGACTGCATGGACTTGCAGAAAGAATTTGCCAGTTTGGTCGGGCTAAAATATTACGATCCATTTAGCATGGAAAAACCAGAGAAGGGTGCGATCGGGCCACACAACGCGGCCAGGCAGATTTTGAAAGAGATCGGTGAAAAACCGAATGACGACGATAATAAAAAAATGAATTAAGTTTCAATACAGGACTAATAAATTATTGGCTCTTCAGACAATCATGTGGGTAGATTCTAAGTTGGCCAGGTATTTGCCAATTATTTTTCCTGCTTAGACGGAAGTCTGTGCATTTTTTCTACAAAATAATATTGATACTGATTATTTTGCAGAAAAAATTGCTACGATTCCGTATGCGCGATAAAAATAATTGGCAAATACCTGGCCGAACCCATAAAATTGTCTTAATGACCAAATTACTTATTTGATAGATAAAAATATGCCGAAAATAGATTATGAAAAGTTAGAGAAAGAGCTGTTTTTTGAAAAGAAAAATTCTTGGGAAGTCTGGGACGAAAAGCAGACCAAAGAAGCTTTGGCTTTTTCTGAAGGCTACAAGCATTTCCTTGATGAAGCTAAGACGGTGCGAGAGTCGGTTAAGACCGGCATCCGCATGGCTGAAAAAGCCGGATTTAAACCGCTTGAAAAGACTGGAAAACTCAAGACTGGTGATAAGGTTTATGCCGTTAACAAGAATAAGACATTGGCCTTGGTCATAATTGGCAAAAATATCGTCGACGATGGTTTTGGCTTGGTGATGTCCCATATCGATTCGCCTCATCTTGATTTAAAGGTCAACCCTCTTTACGAGGATGAAGCCATGGCTTTTTTTAAGACACATTACTATGGTGGTATCAGGAAATATCAGTGGCCGACCATTCCGTTGGCCTTGCACGGCACAGTCGCTTTGGCTAGCGGTAAGAAGGTTGAGATAAAAATCGGGGAAAAGGCAGGCGATCCGGTCTTTATGATTACTGATTTGTTGCCACACTTGGGACGCAATCAAGCCAACAAAACTTTGGATAGTGGCGTGCCAGCCGAAGATTTGAATATTTTAGTCGGTTCTCTGCCGGTAAAGAATGACAAAGTTAAGGCTAAGATAAAATTAGCTATCATGGAGTATCTGAATAAGGAGTATGGTATGGTTGGTGAGGATTTTTTCAGTGCCGAAATTGAGGCAGTGCCAGAATCAAAAGCGCGTGATTTGGGTTTTGATCGTTCGTTCGTCACCGGTTTTGGTCAAGACGACCGCGTATGCGCTTACGCCTCGATCGCGGCCTTGTTGAAAATTAAGCCGACAAAAAGAACGCAGATTTGCCTTTGGGTTGATCGTGAGGAAATAGGCAGCGATGGAGCCACTGGAGCGAAGTCGATTTTTATCGAAAGCTTGATTGCAGACCTTTTGGAGAAAACCGGAAAAAAAGGCACGATGCGTGAGGTTTACCAGGTGATGGAAAGAAGCGAGGCGCTGTCGAGTGACGTTACTGCGGGCTGTGACCCTGACTATAAACAGCTGCAAGATCCGTTGAATGTAGCCAAGATGGGATTCGGCGTAGCGATCGAGCGCCACACCGGTCATGGCGGTAAATACGGAACCACTGAAGCCAGAGCAGAATATGTCCAGCGTTTGCGTGCGATTTTCAATAAGAACAAGGTGATTTGGCAGACTGCCAGCTTAGCTAAAGTCGATGAAGGCGGCGGCGGCACGATCGCCAAATTTCTGGCCGAGCGCAACATGGATGTTATAGACATCGGCGTA
>JAAXVE010000098.1 GCA_013335665.1 Candidatus Falkowiibacteriota bacterium | reverse complement strand
GTCATCACCGCAATGGAATTACTTTTGCCGACTTTCGAATAATCCGGTCGGCAGCAAAACAAATACCCCGCTTCTTCAGTGAAGCGGGTTTTTTTCTTATTTTAGCGTACAGGGCTTTGACTTGGCTGATTTTTTATGATTATATTGGTTGATTCAGGTTTTTTTAAGCTTGAGTTCTTTTATTTTACAAGAAAGGGAGGTGAAACGCAGTTACGCAATGCTAGCCAGTCGCTGTTAACAAACACATTAACACGGTACAAGGAGGAATGCATGAAATTCATTGGTAATAAGTTCGGTTTTCCCCGGGGCAGGACTGCATTGATTTCAGTATCAAGCAAGGATGGTATCGTCGATTTCGTCAATGAATTACTGGCATTAGGCTGGAACATTCTCGCCTCGAGAGGCACAGCCAGTTTTCTGGCAGATGCGGGTATTGAGGTTGTTGACGTTGCGACGAAAGTCGGCAAGCCCATTCTTGGGCATCGGGTCGTCACTTTGTCCCGCGAAATCCACGCTGGCCTGTTGGCCCAGTATTCGCCCGAAGACATCGCCGAGATGGAAGGGTTGAATATTTCCTACATCGACCTGGTTTGCATCGACTTCTATCCGATGGAAAAGGAAATCGCTCGCGAAGGCAGCACCCCGGAGTCCGTTATCGAAAAGACGGACATCGGCGGTCCTACGGCCTTGCGTAGCGGCACCAAAGGGCAAAGAATCGTCGTTTGCGACCCGCCGGACCGGCAACGCGTTATCGACTGGCTGAAGCTGGGTGGACCGAGACACAAAGAATTCGTTACCGAGCTGGGGGCCAAAGCTGAATTCACGGTCGCCAAGTATTGCCTGGCATCTGCCACGTATCATGGCAAAGGCACGTATCATGGCTTCATGGGTAAACTGGTTGTGCCCTGCAAAGGTGAAAACGGCTACCAAAGTGCCGGTCTTTACTCTGGCGAGACGGACGATCCTTTAGCGCTCGACAAATTCAAACGTATTGAAGGCAAGGAGTTGAGTCACAACAACTGGGCGGATGTTGATCGCCTTTTGGCAACGATGACAAAAACTGCCGCGACTTTCGACATGAATTTCGGGAAAGTTCCGGAAATCGCAATCGCTGCAAAGCATGGTAATCCTTGCGGAGTCGGCGCCCTCTGGAGTGACAGCGTGGGAGGAAGGCTCAGCGCTCTTGAGAAGATGATCCAGGGCGATCTTGATGCCATCTTCGGCGGGTTTATCATGGTGAATTTCACGATCGGCAAAGCCGAGGCAGAAGTAATTGCCCGATACAAGATGAAAGGCGACAAGAAGCGTCTGCTCGACGGTATCATTGCTCCATGGTTTTCCGATGATGCTATCAGTATCCTGAGACGCACAAGGGGTGGGTGCAGATTTCTGATCAACGAAGCTTTGTTCCATCTTGACAGGAATTCGCTTGATCCGGCACCGCGCTCGCGTTATGTCAGGGGAGGCAGGTTGGTCCAGGATAATTATGCTGCGATACCGATCCTGACAAAGATGAATCGTCGCACCAGGACTGCCACTGACGCCGAAGAATTCGACATGCTCCTGGCTATCGCCGTCTCGCATACGAGCAACAGCAATACTATTACGCTGGTGCGTGACGGTGCGCTGATCGGCAATGGTGCGGGGCGTCAATCCCGCGTCGGCGCCGCCAAACTGGCGTTATCATGCGCTAAAACGGCCGGACACGTTATCCCCGGAGCATCTGCGGCGAGCGATAGTTTTTTCCCATTCCCTGATGGAGCAGAGGTGTTGGCAAGCGCCGGCATTACGACGCTCTTTACCACTTCTGGATCGGTTAATGACGAGGAAGTGTTCAAATCCTGCAGAGAATGGAACATGGCTGTATACACCTTGCCTGATTCCGTAGCACGCGGATTTTTCGCGCACTAAAACGCCACAATTACAATGTGGCAAGCCCTGGTTTCCCGGGGCTTTTTTCGTTGACAAAACGCTTAAAATAGGTTAAATTTAAGGCATAAAATCACTTAGCTTAGCCGAGGAATCGCCTAAGCTTTCTTTAACTATATGGCTATGGAAGAGCAGCAAAAAAAAGGACAGTTCGTCCAGATGGAAGAGGAGGTCTTGGAATTTTGGGATAGGGCGAAAATATTTGAGCAATCTGTCGAACGTGAGGCGCCACAGGGCGATTATGTTTTTTATGACGGCCCGCCTTTCGGTACGGGCGAGCCGCACTATGGGCATATCCTGTCGAGCGTATCCAAGGATGTGGTGCCACGTTATTGGACCATGAAAGGATATAGAGTGGAACGCCGTTGGGGTTGGGATTGCCATGGTCTGCCGATCGAGAATATCATCGAGGCGGACATGAAAATAAGCGGTAAGAAGCAGATTGAGGAGATGGGCATAGACAAGTTCAATGAGGCTTGCCGCGCTCGTGTTCTGGAGTATGCTGACTTATGGGACGTTATGGTCCGTCGCATCGGCCGTTGGGTTGATTTCAAGAATTCCTACAAGACTATGGATCTGGATTTTATGGAGTCTGTCTGGTGGGGTTTCAAACGGCTGTGGGAGAAAGATTTGGTTTATGAGGGGCGCAAGGTGTTAATGTATTGTTCACGATGCGAAACGCCGATTTCCAATTTCGAGGTCGCCATGGATAACAGTTATAAGGACGTGATTGACGATACGCTGTTTGTCAAATTTAAAGCGACCAATGCTAAGGAAAAGTTAGGCATTGACGGTGATGTCTATGTTTTGGCCTGGACGACCACCCCCTGGACCCTGCCAAGCAATATGGCGTTGGCTGTTGGCAAGGATGTTGATTATGTGATAGTAGAGCTTGCGACTTTTGGCGGGATGCATTCTTCTGACGGTTTGACCGTGCAAGATATAGTACCTGGTCAGGATCGGAATATCGGGGGTGCCATGCGGATGGAAAAAATTATCATTTCAAAAGATTATTTTGAAAAATGGGATTCGGACAAGCACGGATCTCTCGGTAAGGTAGAAAAGAGCTTAAAAGGAGGAGATCTTAGCGGACTGGAATATGAACCGCTTTATAATATTTTTAGTGACGATGCGGAAAAGAAGGAGTCTCATTTCGTAACAACTGGCGACTTCGTGACCACTGAAGACGGCACAGGCATAGTTCATATCGCTCCGGTTTATGGCGAGGATGATTATAAGATAGGTCTGAAGCATGATTTGCCAATCATTCCTACTTTGGATGAGCAGGGCCACTTCAATCAGACCGTGCCGCAGTTCCAAGGATTGTATTTTAAAAAGGCTAATGGAGTTATCATTGATGATCTTGAAAGTCGCGGAGCCATTTTCAAGAAAGAGAAGGTTACTCACTCATATCCGCACTGTCATCGTTGCTCGACTCCGCTGTATTACAATGCTATTCCGGCTTGGTTCATCGATATTGGCAAGATCCGCCAGCGCATGATCGAGCTTAACCAGAATGTCAGCTGGTTTCCGGAACATTTGAAAGAAGGGCGTTTTGCCAAAGGAATAGAACAAGCGCCGGATTGGAACATCTCGCGCAACCGCTATTTCGCCACCCCAATGCCGATTTGGAAGTGCAGCCAATGCGGCCAGTTTGAGGTGCTGGGCAGTACGGCCGAATTGAAAGAGAAATCAGGCGCGACTGAAATCACTGATATTCACAATCACAAGATTGACCACTTGGCTTGGTCATGCGCCTGCGGACAGGGGACGATGCGCCGCATCAAGGAAGTTTTCGATTGCTGGGTTGAATCGGGTTCGATGCCTTTCGCTCAGATGCACGCGCCGTTCGAGAATGAAGAGAAGTTCAGAAAGAATTTTCCGGCCAAATTCATCAGTGAGTACATATCACAGACCCGTGCCTGGTTCTACGTCATGCATGTCATATCGACTGCCTTGTTTGATCTCAACAGTTTCGAGAACGTTGTCACGACCGGCGTCATCCTGAACGAGAAAGGCGAAAAGATGAGCAAGTCTAAGAAGAATTTCCCTGATCCATATAAGGTTATCAAT
>JAAXVE010000097.1 GCA_013335665.1 Candidatus Falkowiibacteriota bacterium | reverse complement strand
TTGAAGCTGATCTTGCCTTTTTTAATTTCAGCTACAGCCTTGATCGGATCAGTAGTTACTGTCTCGTTCTTTGGTGATGGCATTAAACCGCGTGTGCCAAGGATCTTAGCAATCGGAGCCAAGAGACGCATCATGTCCGGAGTAGCAATTGCAACTTCGAAGTCGGTCTTCTCGGTTTTCTTGATCTCTTCGATCAATTCTTCGCCGCCAACGATATCTGCACCAGCATTCTTAACTTCGGCCATCTTATCTGCGGATACGAAGGCTGCCACTTTGACGGTTTTGCCGATACCATGAGGCAGGCTGACAGCGGAACGAATCTGCTGATCGCCTTTCTTAGTGTCGATGCCGAGGCGCAAGTGCACTTCAATTGAAGAATCGAACTTGGTAGCTGAAAATTTCTTTGCCAGCTCGATCGCTTCAGTGATGGAATAAGCCTTGCTCTTTTCGTAATCGTAAGTCTTCTTTTTCGACTTTTTTACGGTCTTTTTTACTTCAGTCATGTGATTGTAGTGGTACTAGCGGAGTTATAAACTCCTCCCACGTTATTAAATAAGTATTTAGTCTTTAACTTCGACACCCATCTGACGGGCAGTGCCTGCGAGCGTGCGCATGGCAGCTTCTACGTCGTTGGTGTTAAGGTCTGGCAGTTTGACCAGGGCGATTTCGCGCAACTGGGCAGAGGTGATCGTAGCAACCTTCTCGGTCTTTGATTTCTTCGAACCGCTCTTGATGCCTGCGACTTTCTTGATGAGTTCGCCAGCTGGCGGGGTCTTGGTGACGAAATCGAAAGTGCGGTCATCATAAACATTGATGACAACCGGGGTGATTTCGCCCATCTTGTCGCGGGTAGCATCATTAAACTGTTGGCAGAAAGCTTGGATCTGCAAGCCGTGCTGACCGAGAGCTGGTCCAACCGGAGGAGCCGGGGTAGCTTGGCCGGCAGGTATCTGCAATTTTATCTGTGTTACTAATTTCTTAGCCATATTAGCGGTAATTTAAAATTTTTAATTCTATACATAATCTTCCCGAGAAGCGCAGGAAGGATTAGTTCGTTATATTTTCTTGATTTGCAAGAAGTCCAATTCAACCGGCGTTTCACGGCCGAACAGGGAAATCAGCACCTTGACTTTGCCCTTGGCATCATCGACTTGGGTGACCTTGCCTTCAAGATTCTTGAAAGGTCCGTCCACGATCTTGACCGGAGAATTGACAGTGACGTCGATAGTGAACTTAGGCTCTTCAACGCCCATGCGCTTCTGCAGTTCCTTAACTTCGTTATCAGAAATTGGCGTTGGAATAGTGCCGGTGCCGATAAAGCCGGTTACGTTCGGCGTATTGCGGACAACATACCATGAATCGTCATTTACGATCATTTCCACCATGACATAGCCAGGAAAGATTTTCTCTTCCACAGTCTTGCGTTTGCCGTTCTTGATCTTGATCTTCTTTTCGATCGGAATCAGGATGTTGAAGATCTTGTCTTCCATATCCATTGATTCGATTCTCTGACGCAAGCTTTGCGCTACGTTTTCTTCGTAACCCGAGTAGGTGTGGATCACGTACCAGCGACGGCCTTGGTTTGAGACTTGTTTTGCCATATTTGTATGTTTATAGCTTGATTTATGACTAGCCGCGGCTGATCAGCCAATTGAGTCCGGTAGTGAAAAGTGAGTCCAATAAGAAGAGAAAGGCAGAAACGGCCAAACTGACACCGATGACTAGCAGGGTGTAGTTAGTGGTTTCTTTCCTGGTAGGCCAGGCGACTTTTTTTAGTTCTTCAATTGCTTCCTTTAGGTACGTTGTAAGGCGGTTTACCATATTTTTGGTTTAAAAAACAGCCCTGTTTGGGCGGTTCATTTATCTGCGGTAATAATACATCTTTGGGGTGATTATGTCAAGGTTTTAGCTTGGTTTGGAGAAGCGTGTCAAAGATGTTATAATTTACATTAATATGGATAACAATAATTTAGCAATATACGGCTCCAAGGTTTTGACAGAAATAGTCTGGGGCATTATTTATTTCCCAGCCTGGTGGTATGGTGTGGGTTTTTTTAATTTTTTGCTAAAATTGGGTAAATTTATTGCAAACCGTGAAAAAGAAGTCGGACTTCTGGTCTGGCTTAAGAATATTGGAAAGCCGATGTATGGCCAGCGAGATGTAGCCGGCGTCCTTATTAGCTTATTTATCCGTATTATTCAGATTATCGTAAGGTCGGTTTTTATGCTGTTTTGGCTGATTATCGCTATTTTTTTCCTTATTTTTTGGATTTCATTGCCAATAATTGTGATTTACCAGCTTATTTTTCAATTAATCCCAGGTTTTTAAACTATGTCTCTCGATAAGCCTTATATCATCTGTCATGCTTGCAATGGTACAGGCAAGCAAAAATTCGGCTTAGCTTGCCCTGAGTGCCATGGCCGCGGTGTCGGTTTAAACGAACGTGGGCATTTTTTGTATTGGGGACTGCGTTTAGGCCAGGCCACGATAGGCTTGGGGTTCATGCGCGACAAGGTAAATAAACTGATCAATATAGCAGCTTTGCTTGTGGGGCTGGCCGGTCTTATTTCGCTTGGGTGGTGGGCGCTGCAATTCGGTGGCGTCTCCTTGATGGAAACGGTCAACCCATTCTGGGCCGAGCGCCATTATCTACTTCTATTCTTCTGGATTGGTGTCCTTGCTTTAATGTTTGCTTTTTATCGTCTGAGCGAGGAGCCTGCGCTGAAGTCTCATATTATCAAATTCAAGGCCGACGAAGACCCTTTGCCTTTGGCCGACTGGCAGGACGCCTTGAGCCATTTGATATCAGGGCAACAGGTTGATGTCGTCCAAGGCTATGGGCTGAAAGCTGTTGCAGTTGTTGAGAAGGCTTTTGCTTCGGCGCATCAATACGATCATGCCGAAGTTACACCCCTGCATTTAGCAGAGGCCGTTTTGTCTGACGGAGTGGTTGCCAGTATTTTTTCGCGCCTATTCATCGACCAGGCAAGAATAATGAGGAAAGTTAAAAATCAATTGGACTTATTGCCTAAATCTCAAGGCAGCGTCTTGGCCCTTGGCATCGCTGCTCGCGAAGCTTTGATTGAAGGATATCTGAACGCTTACGCCTTGGGCCAAGAACGTGTGAAGCCGCATAATCTTTTGGTTCCGCTTCTGCAGACTGATCAGACTTTCGAGGAGATACTTTACGAACAGGAGATAGACCAGAGCAAGCTCGACAACACGGTGCAGTGGTTTCGCATCAACGAAAGGTTGGTTGAGGCATACCGCGAATACAAGCAAATGGCCCGTTTCAAGCCCGCGACCAATATGGACAAGGCCTATACGGCCGTGGCCACTCCTTTGCTTAATAATTTTGCTCGAGATCTTACTTTGGCCGCCAAGTGGTTCAAGTTGGAGTTGTGCGTAGCCCGCGACAAGGAAATCGGCGCGATTTTCGAGTCTTTCGAATCGGGTAAGAACGGCGTCTTGCTCGTCGGCGATGTCGGTGTCGGTAAACGGGCGATGATTTATGGCTTGGCTCAGCTGATGGTCAAAGAGTCGGTGCCTAAGTACCTGCAGGACAAGCGTTTGCTTGAGCTCGACGTCAGCCGCCTGATCAGCGGCGCCAATCCGGCCGTGGCCCAGGAACGCCTTCTGGTTTGCTTGGATGAGATCAGCCAAGCGGGGAATATAATTCTTTTTATAAATAATATCGAGGCCATAAGCGGCATCACCTCCGGCGGCGAGCAAAGCATGGATTTGTCAGATGTTTTGGTCAGCGCATTGAACCAGCGCCGCCTCTTCTGTATCGCTACGGCTACGCGCGATAATTATTTGCGCACTATCGAAGGGCGTTCGATGGGTAATACAATGGGCAAAGTAATGGTGGATGAGCCTAGTAGTAACCAGGCTGTCGTCATACTGGAAAGTAAGGTCGGCTATCTTGAGGGGTTGTATAAGGTTTATTTCACCTACAGCGCTTTGGATGAAGCTGTAAAACTTACGAGCAAATACATCCATGATCGTTATTTGCCTAAAA
>JAAXVE010000211.1 GCA_013335665.1 Candidatus Falkowiibacteriota bacterium | reverse complement strand
TTATCATCCTGAGCACCAGCGAGGGATCCCGTCATTCCAGAATCATCGTGATTATTCATTTCACTGCGCTCATTCAGAATGACTACTTTGAAATCGATTTCCGCACCTTCTGATCTGCCAATCCAGTTGCGTTGCGCCGTTCTAGTTGATTCCGGCCAATCTAAGCCTTCCAATCCGGACAGCAAACCTTTTAAAGTCTTGCCGCCAACTTCTTGATCCTCGATAAAGTCAGAGATCTTAAAAAACCATTGTTCCAAATCTTTCTGCACAACCTGACTACCGCAACGTTCACACACTCCGTCTTCTGCCTGTTCATTCGCCAAGACAGTCTGACAACTATCACACCAATTAACCTTAGCTTTCTTCTTGTAAGCCAAGCCATTCTTATAGAACAACAAGAAAAGCCACTGTGTCCATTTGTAATATTCGGGGTCAGAAGAATTAACTTCCCTACTCCAGTCATAAGAGAAGCCCAAAGAGTTGATCTGCTTAATAAAATTAGCGATCGATGTTTTGGTAGATTCTGCCGGATGAATGCCTGACTTGATAGCATAATTCTCTGCCGGCAACCCGAAAGCATCCCAACCTTGAGGATGCAGTACATTAAAACCACGCATGCGTAAATAGCGGGAGTAGATGTCGGTGGCAGTGTAAGACTCTACATGCCCGATATGCAGACCAGCGCCAGACGGATACGGAAACATGTCTAAAATATATTTTTTTGGCAGACCGCTATCATCCTTTGCCTTAAACGCTTGTGTGTCTTGCCAAATTTTCTGCCATTTTTGCTCTACCTCGCGAAAATTATACTTTTCCATATAAGAAAACCGTGTCATCCTGAACGCCAGTGAAGGACCCCGTCAATTAAGGATTAGCCCTAACAGCAGCACGCCCAGGATGTTTATATATTATTTGTTTAATATTAGCTTAAATAAACCAAACAGTCAACAAAGATACTTACCCTTGCGAATTATCAACTGCTGCAATTTTTTTACGCTCGAACCGCTGACTTTGATTTTTATCTTTTTCTTTTTTTCACGCCTTTTAATCTTTTCGGCGAGTCGCGATTCAAGCTCCGAATGATTTTGTTTGGTCATAATAATTATGGTATAATAGATGCATAAAAATTCCAATGCCTTCCGTTCCAAATAAACCAGATGCAGCAAACGAATAATATCCAATCTCCGAAAAAATGGTATCTTCGCTGGTGGGCCATAATTATCTGGGCCGTGCTAGCTCTCGTTCTGGTTTTTTTCATAGCCATGTCCTTTTACGTTATTAGCAAAAGTAAAGCTGGCAATAATGCGCCGAATGTAAAAAAGTCTCAGCCCTATGACAAAAAGTCATACGAAGGTTCAACCAATTTCTCTCAAGGACCAAAAAATGCAGAAATAAATATCGTAGAGTTTGGCGATTTCGCCTGCAGTCACACCAAAAACAGTTTCTATACTATGAAAAAAATCTTGTCGACACACAAGAATATCCGACTAGTTTTCCGTGACTACCCAAATGTAGCCGAACAGTCCCTCGATTTAGCTATTGCGGCGCGCTGTGCTGGCGAACAAAAGCTATTCTGGCAGATGCATG
>JAAXVE010000096.1 GCA_013335665.1 Candidatus Falkowiibacteriota bacterium | reverse complement strand
GACTACGCCTTACTTCGTGCCGAGCCAGCATTTTTTGCTCATGCTCAAGCGTGCTGCGCGACGTGGTGTCGATGTGCGCGTGGTCATGCCTAGGAAGTCTGACCACAACTTCGCCGATACGGCAGCACAGGCCCATTTTGCCAGTGTAATGAAGTCGGGAATTAAGATATACCAGTTCAATGGTGGTATGATTCACTCGAAAACAGCAGTAATTGACGACAATTGGGCCTCGGTCGGCAGTTGTAATCTCGACAATTTAAGTTTATTATTAAACTACGAAGCCAATGTGATCTCGACTGACCGTGAGTTTGTTGCTGAACTGAAAGACTCTTTCGTTAACGATACGTTGGATTCGACAAAAGTCGATTTGGAGGCCTGGCTTAATCGTTCGACTTATCAGAAATTCTGGGAGTGGCTGTCATTGCCTTTTCACGGCTTGCTTTAAGGGCCTATGGTACAGTGGTAAAACATCGCATTCGCATTGCGGAGACGGGAGTTCGATTCTCCCTAGGTCCACATTGATAAAAAAATTAAAATATTCCCATGCTCTCCTACATTGAGATCTCAAAAAAGAATTTGCTCCATAACGTCGATCAGTTCAGGCGCACGATCCATCCTAAGACGAAAATTATCGGCGTCATCAAAGCCAATGCTTACGGTCATGGCCAGAACGAAGTCGCGCAGATTCTTGACTCTTATGTCGACTATTTTCAGGTCGATGACCTTTTGGAGTTGGAGCAGTTGCGCCGCGTGACTAATGTGCCGACTCTTGTTTTGGGATATGTGGCTAAGGATGAGTTGGAAGCGGCTATCAGGCTCGGCGGCATCTTGGCCGTATATGACATCGAGCGTTTGAAGCTTTTGGACAAGCTGGGCGCGAAGATGCGCAAGAAGATATCCATTCATGTAAAGATAGATGCCGCTCTCGGCCGCCAAGGCTTGATCCATTCCGAATGGCCGCCTTTCATCAATGCTTTGAAAAAATGCCGCAACATCAAGCTGGATGCGCTCTACTCCCATTTCGCCAATATCGAAGATTCTTCAGATTTCAGTCACGCGCAGAAACAGATCGACATCTTCGGCAAGGCAGTGGACCAGTTCCGCAGATCCGGCTTCACTGATTTCGTAACGCATCAGTCAGCCAGTTCTGGCGTCTTGGTGTTCGAAAAGGATACGGCTGCCAATCAGATGATCAGGCCAGGCTTGTCGCTTTATGGTATGTGGCCGTCAAATGAACTTCGCACCAGATTTGAAAACAATAATTTTAAGCTTAAGCCGGTCATGCGCTGGGTCAGTAAAATAGCCCAAATCAAGAATCTGCCAGCAGGCTATTCGATAGGCTACGGCTTGACCTACATTACGCCGCGCGCCATGACTGTTGCGGTTGTGCCGCAGGGCTATAGCGACGGCTACGACCGTGGCTTTTCCAATAAAGCTGACGTACTTATCGGTGGACGCCGTTGCCGCGTTCTTGGCCGCGTGGCCATGAACATGTTTGTCGTCGACGTCTCTAAATTGGAGCGCGTCAAAGTCGAAGATGAGGTCGTGCTTTTGGGTGAGCAGGGTAAGGAGCAGATTACGGCAGAAGAGTTGGCCATCCATCTCGATACCATCAATTACGAAATCACTACGCGTATTTCGCCGCTATTACCACGAATAACCGTCTGATATGATCAAATATTATTACCGAGAATCCCTGGCAAAGGATTTGAAACAGCTGGATGAATTCGAACCAGGATGTTGGATACACGGCAAGGCGCTTTCGGATGAAGAGGTCACTCTTTTGTCTGAAAAATTTTCCTTGGAAGCTGGGCACATCACCGATGCCCTCGACCCTTTTGAGGTGCCGAGGCTCGAAATCGAGGATAATGCAACCTATGTATTCATGCGAGTGCCTGAAAAAGTGGGAAATGCCGTTGAAACCATTCCGTTCATGATTGCCTTGGGAGAAGATTTTATTTTGACGATTACTTTGCAAGATCTTAAATTTCTTGGCAAGTTTCAGGATGGCAGCTACAAGGTTTACACGACCCATTATATTGAGTTTTTGGTGCAGGTGCTTTCTGCGGTCAATGCTGCCTATACACGACATATCATGGACATCAACCGGCAGGTACGTGCCATCCGCGTCAGGTTGGAGCGCATCGAGGATCGGGATATTATTAAATTTGTAGATTTCGAACAGGTCCTGAATGATTTCATATCCGCGCTCATCCCCATGAGCCTGATTTTCCGCAGCCTCTTAAAGACAGACGCCATCAATAGGCAAGAAGATAATTATGATATGTTTGAAGATCTGCTTTTGGCCAACGAGCAGTTGATAGAATCTGCGAAAACTGCATTGAAAACAATAGTTAACATACGCGATGCATATTCCACTATCATGACCCAGGACTTGAATCGCGTTATTAAGATCCTGACGTCGCTGACCATTATCGTGACTATACCGACCATGATCTCGAGCCTTTACGGAATGAACATCCGTCTTCCGTTCGAGCGGTCTCCTTACGCCTTTTACGGTGTCATATTAGTGACTGTATTTTCAGTCCTGGTTTTCTGGGTGGTGTTCAAAAAGAAACGATGGTGATAAAAAAACCTCCTATTTAGGAGGTTTTTTGTTTAACTGGTCTTCTACCCAGGCGTAAATTTTTTTCAGGGCTTTTGCCTCGTCGGGGGAAACGACAGTATGCTGTTTTTCGAGGAAATCCAGTTCAGGTTTGAGCCAAACGGCAGTAAAGAATGGGTTGATTCCTGTGTCGGCACGCATTATAATCTCGTTGAATTTTTCAATCTGTTTCGCCGGGCCTTTGCGGTAATTACGCAAGCTGCTTTCCATTGCCTCCTGTATGTCGGCCAAAGCTATGATTTGAGGCAGGAATTCAGCAAAATTTTCACTGATCGCAAGAGAAGTTGTAGAAGCTGGGTTTTGTTCGGCAAACGTTTTATCTCGGCCGTAGTTATGGTGGTGCGAGGCCAGCTCCGCGACACGATTATTGGAACTGTCATTCTCATCGCTTAATTGTCTGATAATTTCAGCAGAGTATTGCTCATGGCACCTAACCAAGATGCCGAGAGGCAGATCAGGGTCGTATCCTTGTTCGCGTATCGATTCTATCTCATCTGGGAAGAGCCCATTGGCAATGGGAACAAGGAGTGTCGGCGAAATTTTCTTTTCCTCTATGAATGCCTCAAGCGATTCTTGGGTGGCGTAGACGTGCTCCGGTATGTCTAGGCCATCGATTTCAGCTAAGCGTCTCAACTGCCTCTTTTGTTCTTCGAAAGATTGTTGCTTGAACTTTGCTTTCCAGCGATCGCGGGAGATTACGTTGTTAATGATTAAACTTGGAATTTTTATTTTGCCTACATCATGAAGGACTGCTGCTCTATACAACTCATGTTCAGTGAATTCTTCCTGCTCGTTAATATAATCTATGAGTAGTCGTCCGTCAGGCAACACTATCTCATGAATTTTATTCCTGAGAATGGAATAAGTGTTAAGCGAGTGATACAAAGTTTTGGAGTCGAACCTTCTTATGAGGGCAAGCGCCTCCCAATCTCTTCCTTTTAGAAACTCGCCAAGTTTGTGGCTTTTTTCAATTGCACTCTTAAGTTTTTCAATTTCTGCTGAAATTAAAACTTTATATTCAATATTAGACCCTTGAGATTCAAATTGTCCTGTTGAAACAAGAATTTCTAATTCCTTGTCAATCAGGTCTGGCTGAGTTTGTTCGATCTTTTCTTCTTCTGTCATATTACATAAATTTTAGCAGGATAATTGAATAAAAAAAAGCCCTGGAAAAGTCCAGGGCGGGGAGCGAAGCTTCAGGCCAGTATTTTGGCCTTAATAGTGAAAAGGTTTTCCGAAAGGACAAGAAGATTTTGTCGGATTATTTCCGACTGTTCAGAAGCTGGCATAAGCCAAGCTTCCAGCTGTTCGAGAGTGTCTAAAAGAGTACTTTCATAGTAGGCTAACAAGACAATTTCGCCTACTTTTATTCCAGGAAAAGACCTGAGACAAGCCAAAACCACATCGTAGATGCGTTTTTTT
>JAAXVE010000016.1 GCA_013335665.1 Candidatus Falkowiibacteriota bacterium | reverse complement strand
TGTAAAATGGAAATATTGACTAATAATATAAAAAATGTCTTAGTATTAAAATATTTACTAATTTAATATTATTTTTACAGAATTTTTATTATTTGTGTTTACTTTTTGCTGTTTTATTCTGGGATAAAAAAACAAAACCCGCTCATATTATAGCGGGTTTTGCATGATAATGATTTTATTTAATGATTTTGTCTATCAGCCCATACTTTTTAGCTTCTTCTGCGCTCATGAAATTGTCTCTATCCGTATCCTTTTCAATAGTTGCAATTTTTTGCCCAGTATGGGTTGCTAATATGTTGTTCAACTTGTCTTTTGTTTTAAGTATGTGTTCTGCCATTATCTTGATGTCGGAAGCTTGTCCCTCACCACCGCCCATGACTTGATGTATCATGATTTCTGCGTTAGGCAGGGCAAAACGCTTGCCTTTGGCCCCTGATGCTAGCAGGAACGCCCCCATACTGGCTGCCATGCCAACGCAAATGGTTTGCACGTCCGATTTGATATATTGCATGGTGTCGTAAATCGCCAAGCCAGCCGAAACTGAGCCTCCAGGGCTGTTTATGTAGAATTTGATATCCTTTTGCGCTTTGGCGTCAAGAAAGAGAAGCTGGGCGATTACAATATTGGCGACATGGTCAGAAACAGGTTCTCCTAAAAAAACTATACGATCTTCGAGTAGGCGGCTGTAAATATCATAGGCACGTTCGCCGTAAGATGACTTTTCAATGACAGTAGGTATTAGTGGCATAAAATTATATTATTAGTTAGCTTATAGTATTTTAAGCCGTATCATTCATTTTTACAATGAGGATCGGTGTATGTAGGCAATTAAACAACTCTCCAGCCTTTTTCAGTTAAGGATAGTTTTCCTTTTATGGAGAATCCAGAGGCCTTAGGATGCCCGCCACCGCCAAGAAAACGTGCCAATCTGGAAATATCTATCTTTGGATGATTTGTTCGTAAGTTGCCGCGAATTTTTCCGTCAAGCTCTTCTTGTAAAAATAATACACCCTTGACCCCATATAAATTGCTTAAAAAGCCGGAGATGCCGTCAAGCTCATCTTTGCTGATGGCCCCTGATTGGCGCGCCGTGCTTGTAAGAACTGTAAATGCAATATCGTATTTAGGGTTTATCTGCAGGTTTGACATAATCTCCCCCCATAGTTTCAAGCCATCTAAGCTTTTATTGCGCCAAGTATTTTCAGTTATTTGAGGCAATCTTCCACCACGCAGCACCAGGTCGGCAGCAATATTGATAGTGTTGGTAGAGGTGGAAGGGTAGAAGAAATTTGCCGTGTCCGTCATGATTCCTGTTAATAGCTCGTTTGCGAGATTGCGATCAATGTCAACTTTATTGGTCTTGAAAAAAGCATATATCAGTTCGGCAGTTGCGGCTGCGCTTGGCTCTCTGATTTCCAAGTCGGCATAGTCGTCGATTTTGGGGTGGTGGTCTATTTCTATTATTTTTTGATTCGATCCCCTGTTTAAGAGAAGATGGCTTATTTTGGTTCGACTTATACTGCCACAGTCTAGGATGATAATCAGGTCAAATAGTTCAAAGTTCTTTAAGGCTGTTGTTTCAGCAGGGCCGTATTGTATTTTTTTAGTGCACGGCAGGTAGCTTAACATTTCAGGTGGTTTGTCGTAGCAATAACTAGTAACCATTTTACCGGTGCTGGCAAGCCAGCCCATCATGGCGCACATGCTAGAGATACCGTCTCCATCAGGGTTGTGGTGCGTGACAAGAAGGATGTTGTTGGACTTTTTTATAAGTTCAAAGCCCTTTATGTTTTTGTGTTCAAGTTGACTGTTCATGGCATGATGTGATTAGAGAGTTATCCAATCTATCACGGCTTCGCAATCTTGGCAAGGCTACAGTATTAAAAAAACAGAGCTATTGCTCTGCTTTTTTAATACTGTCCAATAATCGATCTATTTCTGCAGCTTTGGCTTCTGTCAGGTCTGCCTCCCAATGAAGTCTAGGAATCTGCCGCAACCTGGTCTTCTTTCTTAAAGTTGAACTGAAGCTACTGCTATGTTTTTTTAATTCTGATAAGGCTGAGCCAAAAAGCTTTTCAGGAAGGACAGAGACTGCTATTTTGGCGCTTTTTAAATCAGGGGAGCAGTCGACATAAGAGATTGTAATCAGTGCGCCATCGACATGAACATCTGATTCAAGTAAAACAGCCAATTCAGAACGCAGCAATTCGTTTATTTGTTCGTTTTTATGATTTATCATGGTTTTCTAAAGTTTTTTGGCTATCTTATCTTCGCGATAGAAGGTTAGAATGTCATTCTCTTTAACCACGTCGCCTTGGTATTTCATGCCACATTCTTCGTCAGTCTCAACAATGTTCACGGATTCTTTGCCGGATTGAAGTTCTAATAGCTTGCCCTGACCGACTAGCTGTCCTCCTCGTTCGACTTCAATGAAACTGTTTTTTTCTACCCGTCCTTCAATCACCTTTCCTCCAAAAATTTGAATGTCGTTTTCCGTGCGGAAAATTGCTTTAACATAAAGCTTGCCTAGATCGTTGCGCCGTATTTCTGGTTCAAGTTGCTCAACCATCAGGGCTTTGATGTCATTGATGAGGTCATAAATTATTCGGTAGGTCTTCAGAGACACGTTTTTGCCTCGAGCCATTTCTTCAGCTTGCGGCGAGGCTTTTACATTGAATCCCACTAGCATTGCTTTATTGGCGTCCGCTTTAACGACATCACCTTCAGCGATATTACCTAAGCCCTTGCTGATTATCTTAACTTTTATCTCATTGTTGCCGATTTTTTCCAAAGATTCTTCAATTGCTTCTGCTGAACCAAGAACGTCACTCTTGATTATTATATTGATTTTCTTTGCATTTGAGTCATCTACTTGGCTGGCGATTGTGCTTCCCGACTTGGTCAGCCCTGATTTTATATTGCGGAATTTGACTTTTTCACCTTCGCCAGTCTCCATGATGTCACCGACCACCGGAGCTACTTTTAGCCCGATTATTTTGACAGGAGTCGACGGGGTCGCTTCGCCTATATTTTCACCTCTGTAATTTTTAAGGGCCCTGACTTTTCCGTATATGGTGCCGTTGAATAATAATTGATCACCAATAACCAATGTACCGTTCTGGATTAGGACTGTTGCCACTGGTCCTTCACCTTTGTCGAGGCGCGAGTCAATAATTGTTCCAGTCGCAGAAGCTTTGGGGTTGGCCTTGATGGTAGCCGATTCAACTTCAGCTGTGAGCAGTAACATATCAAGTAATTCTTCAATGCCAGTACCTTCACGTGCAGAAATTGGAACGCAGACCGTTTTGCCGCCCCAATCTTCAGGCACTAGGTTCAACTGATTGGATAACTCCTGCTTTGTCTTGTCCAGGTTGGCCTCAGGCTTATCGATTTTATTGATCGCTACTATGAATGGTATCTTAGCGGCCTCAATAATGCGGAAGGCTTCAATGGTTTGCGGCTTGACACCATCGTCAGCAGCTACTACAAGTATGGCGATGTCCGCAATTTTAGCACCGCGGCTGCGCATTGCAGTAAAGGCTTCGTGTCCCGGGGTGTCGATAAAGGTTAATACTCTTTCCTTCCGGGTAACTTGATAAGCACCGATGTGCTGAGTTATGCCGCCAGCCTCTCCTGCGATAACATTTGTACTACGGATAGCATCAAGCAGCTTGGTTTTTCCATGATCAACGTGCCCCATGACCACGATTACAGGCGGACGGTCAATTAAGTCAACCGCATCTTCTTTGTCTATAATATCTGACAGTTTTCTGTCTTGTTCTTCAGTCTGTGCGGCCTCTTCGTTGGCCGCTGAAATTTCCAAGCCAAGGTCTGCTCCTATAATTGCCGCTGTCTCATAGTCTATTTTTTCGTTTAAAGAGGCAAAAATACCATTTTTCATTAATTCACCAAGAACTTTGTTTACAGGAAGATTAGCCAATGCTGCTAAATCGCGCACTGTAATGAAGGCGGGCAATTCAACTTTTTTCTTGACGGCAGGAACCTGTTCGATGCGAGCTGCTTGTCGATCACGAAAAGATTGCGTTGAAGCAAGTTTTTTGCTTAAGGTTGGCCATTGGTTGATGATTTTTGAGGCAAGTCTGTCATCGATCTTGATGGCTTTTTGGCCAATATGAAAACCGAGTTTCGGCAACTTTTCACGCAACTCTTGAGGTGGAAGTTTTAAGATTCGAGCTAGCTCACTTACATTCATAAAGATAATAATAAATACGGTCCTATGTGCCGTAATTTTCTTTAAATTTACAATAAAAATGCGATAAAGTCAAGGGTTTTCGGCTTAAATAGGCTCTTTCTGGTAAAGGTTTTATGGGATGGGTGTTTTAATGCTATAATATTGTTATATGCTAGCAAAGTTAAAATATTCTAAAATTTTCTGGGGAGCTATATTTTTTTTGTTTTTTTCCATCCTTTGGAAAAGCTCGTTCAGCTACTTGGATCCGGATTTCGGTTGGCATCTTCGTGTAGGGCAAGACATACTAAAGAACCGTGCCGTCCCCCAAGTCGATGGATATACTTTTACGCATGATCAAAATTCATGGGTTGATCATGAGTGGCTGTTTAATGTCATTGTATATTTGGGTTATGAGCACTTTGGCTACCCGCTGCTATCTTTCTCTTTTGCCTTAATTATATTGTCTGTTCTTTATTTGTTGTGGAAATACAGGTTTAATGGCCTTGATTCTGATGGTGGCTGGTTCGTATTCGTTTCCTTGTGGGGGTTATTTGCCATCAAGGGGAGTATGGGGGTGCGCATGCAGGAAGTCGGGCTACTGGGCCTGCTTCTTGTTATGATAATCATGGACCTATATGAAAAGAAGCGTGATTATAAAATACTTTTTTGGCTGCTTCCGATCTTTGTTGTGTGGGCTAACCTGCATTTTACATTCGTGATTGCTCTGGTTGTCATCTTTGGTAAAATATTGTTTGAGTTTTTAAGAGGACCTGCGTTAAAAATAGGATTTTTTCGCAAAAACGTGCCAGCTGAAGCGGTGTATAGCAAAACAGAGGTCATGACCTTAGCACTTTTTTTATTCCTGTCCGTACTGGCAACCTTGATTAATCCTTATGGCTATCGTTTGTATGAGTTTTTGAAAACTTTCAGCAACTCATACTACCTGACTCGTATTTTAGAGTGGTTGCCATTTTACTTCGCTCCAGCCAAGCTTTTTTATTTTATTTTTTTGAGTTTGGCTATTTTTATCAGCTTGTATTGGGTGTATAAGCTGATAAAAAAAAGAAACGTGGATAATTGGTGGTATTTTTCATTGGCAATTCTTTTTACTATAATGTCTTTAAAGTCGCGACGGCATCTTCCTCTTCTTTTTGTGGCTGCGACGCCTTGGTTGGTATCTGAATTGAAGCGTGAATTTGGTTCAACTCAAGAAGTTTTCAGACACGTTATTAATAATAGATATGCAAAGTTAATAATTTTGTTAATCGTTTTTGGTAGTTCGGTTTATTTGATAAAAACCACGCATTTTACCTCTAAGCCATTTTCCAGCTATTGCCAGATGTTTCCTTGCGAGGCAGTTGCAGATCTAAAGACTAAAATTAATCCAAGCCAAACTCGAATTTTGAATAATTTTGGCTGGGGTGGCTATATGGATTGGACATGGCCGGAACTGCGGCTGTTCATCGATGGGCGCCAGCCGCAGCAACTGTATGGCACTAAATCATTGCTGGAAGTTTGGGATAATGTTTTTGATTTGAAACAAACAGATCAAAAGCTAAAAGAGCATCGCATTAATTTAATTCTGATACCGAAAAATAAATCCGTAGATGTTACCTGGTTGGATCAGTTACTGTTTGGCTTAAAAAAACAGGAGGAAGGCTGGAGCAGCAAGATTATTCCTCATCTTATGGCTGATAAAAATTGGGGTGTTTGCCATGAAGATAGTCTAGCTATCGCCTTTTGTAAAAAATAACCATGGACTATAAAGATTATATTGCCCAGCAAAAAAAAGAGACTGACCATTTTTGGTATGTTTCAAGATTGGGGCTTATTGACAGGCTGCTTAAATCAGTTCAATTTTCCGATAAGTTGATACTTGATATCGGATGCGGCACTGGCACTGAATTGGAAACGTTGTCACGATACGGACAAGTAGTCGGCTCTGACAACAATCCAGAAGCCTTGCAACTGGCAGCGGCACGAGGTTACAACACCTTGCTTTGCGATCTGGATCGCGACAATTTACCTAAAGCGTCCTATGATGTCATCTGCGCTTTCGATGTTCTGGAACATTTGCCAGACGATGAGAAGGTTCTATCAAATATTTATGGCGCCTTAAGACCGGGCGGTTATTTTATTTTTACTGTGCCGGCTTTTCAATTTATATTCAGCCCTCACGATAAAGCCATGGGGCATTTTCGCAGGTATGGCAGGGCAGAATTATTGAGAAAACTGGGAAAAGCAAATTTTTCAAAGGTTGAGACATATTATTGGAATTTTTTGCTTTTTTTGCCGATCGTCTTTATGAGGTTGGTGAAAAAAATAATTTTTGGTTCGAATGCAAATGAGTTAGCACGAACGGAGGCGCAAAATTTGCCAAGACCTATCAACACTTTGTTAAAGAATATTTTGAATGCCGAAGTCGCCTTGTTTAAAAACAAACTGCTACCCTTTGGATTAACTATTTATTGCATTGCACAAAAAAATGAAAGTTGAGTTCTGCTTGCCAATATATAACGAAGAACAAATGCTTAAGCGCAACGCCTTGATGCTTCTTAATTATTGCGAACAGGCAAGCCTTCCTTATGATTGGCAAGTCGTCATGGTTATAAATGGTTCTTCGGATGAATCCTTGAATATAGCTAAGTCCCTTAAAGAAGAACATCAGGAAAGATTTTGCGTGGTAAACTATGAAGAACCTGGGCGTGGGCGAGCCTTAAAGAGGTACTGGCTCGAAAGTAACGCTGATATTTTAGCATATATGGATTTGGACTTAGCCGTTTCTCTTAGTGATATTCCGGAACTAGTTAATCCGATTATTAATAATGAATATGACCTGGTTGTCGGTTCGCGCCTAATGGCCGGCTCAAAAATCGAGCGTTCCTTTGTGCGCGAGTTGACTTCACAGAGCTGCCACCTGATTTCACGCCTAATGCTCGGTCATAAGTTTACTGATTTGCAGTGTGGCTTCAAGGCTATTAGTAAAAAGGCGTTTGAAAAAATTGCTCCGCAGATTATTGACCCGGGTTGGTTTTTTGATACTGAGCTGGCTGTCTTTGCGCAAAGGGCTGATCTGCGCATCAAAGAGTTGCCGGTCGACTGGTCTGAAGAGCGGTATGATAAGCGAAAAAGCAAAGTAAGAATTTTTCGAGACACACGGCGTTTTATGAAAAATTTCATTAAATTCAGGCGACGTTTGGCCAAGATGGAATAAATATTTTTTGGCTGTTGTTACGATTAGCCAAAATATGCTAAAATATTAACAATGTTAATAAACAGATTTGATGCAACTGAAGCAGTTTAGCTCATTAGGCCTAATGGGCTGAATTATTCAAGTTACATCAGATATAACCGCGCTATAAGCGAAAGCTTGTATGCGTCACCAGAGAGGGGGTGAATTATGAAAGCATTGCGAAAAATTGCTATCGTCGCTGCTTGGATCGTAGTTTTACTACCTACTTTTGCAGCTCACGCTCAGTTTCAAGCCACTCAGGATTTGTGGGGCGGTCAAGATCAAGCTATATCCCAGGATATCGGTTTGACTAACAACTCACCTCAGGTCATCGTGGCTCGCATCATCAATGTTGCTCTTGGCTTCTTGGGTATCATCGCAGTTGTTATCATCGTTGCCGGTGGTTTCAAGTGGATGACTTCTGGCGGTTCCGAGGATAAGATCGGTGAGGCAAAGAAATTGATGGCAGCCGGTGTTATCGGTTTGGTCATCGTCTTAGCAAGTTGGGGTATCTCGAGGTTTGTTATCTCGGCGGCTACCAACGCAACCATGAACTAAAACTTGTTTGCATAATGCAGAGTATATTACTCTGCATTCCTGCGGAGAAGAAATTCTTCTCCGCAGGAATGCAGGATAAGCCAAAAGAAACTATGTTTAGCTTAGAAAAAATATCAAAGAGGATGAAACCGGTATTGATGGCGGTTTTTTTGTTGGTTTTTTTTACTTTGCCGTTTTTTAATGCGCGGGCGGCAGTAGACACTGGTCTTAACACAACAATGAGTGCGGTTGATCAGGACGCGCGAAGCGCCATGGGTTATCAGAGCACGACGGATAGCATCGAGGTTAAAGTGGGCAAGCTGATCGGACAAATACTATCTTATGTCGGTGTCATCTTTTTTGTCTTTATAGTTTGGGGCGGTTTGAAATGGATGACTGCTCAAGGCAATGACAAACAAGTGGCAGAGGCTAAGGAGCTGATCATCAATGCCACGATCGGTTTACTGGTCGTTTTGAGCGCTTACGCTATCACTAACTTTATCGGCACGCAAATTACCACATAAGTATGAAACGATTGTTTAAAATTTTGATTTTCAGCCTCTTCATGTCGGTAGCCTGCGGCGCGCATGCAGCTTATAATTTCGGAGCCAAGACTGGCTTGAACAATACCGCAGGACCCACCGGCGCTGGTTATACTCTCAACACGACGGCCAACCAGGCAACTTTGAACGCTAAGATCGCCAATGTAATACAGATAGTGTTGAGTTTTGTCGGCGTCTTGTTTTTACTTCTGTCGATTTATGCCGGCTTTAAATGGATGAACGCGCAGGGTAATGACGCTGCCGTGGCTGAAGCGAAAAAGATTTTAGAAAGAGCTATTATCGGGCTGTTGGTGGTCTTGGGCGCTTATGCGATAACCGCCTTTGTCGGCGGACTAATGACCGCAGCGCAAGTCGCTAAATAAATTCATATGACTAAAAGTATTATAAAAAGGGCAATATCCTTATCGATAATTTTATTTTTTTTCGCTATACAATATTCGCATGCAGCCGGAATCGGCGATGCGTTCAAAACGGACGGCACTTTGCCTCTTGGCAATGTTGTTAGTAATGCCGGCTATGAGACTGATAATAGCAAAGTTTCTGTCGAATTATTAGTCGGTACGATAATTCAAACCTTACTGTCTCTTCTTGGCGTTATCTTTGTTGTGTTGATGGTTTATGGCGGATATAACTGGATGACAGCTGCAGGCGACGACGCCAAGGTGACGTTAGCAAAAAAGACTATCACGCGAGGAATTATGGGGATAGTGGTAGTTCTTGCTGCATATGCGATCAGTTATTTCGTTTTGGCGAATCTGTCTAAAAATACTTTAAAATCTGATTATTCAGGTGCCCCAACAATCCCAAATTAATTTGCTACTATGGATAAAAAACGTATTTGTGTATTTATAAGTGCCATACTAAGCATCGCAAGTCCGGCGTTAGCACTTGCGGCGGCGCCTTCCACGGCAAATACGCTCTTTGGGAGAATGAATGCCGTGACCACTAATGCAGGGTATGAAGGAGTGACAGAGACTTCGGTGCTTTATCTTGTGGGGCAATTAATAAATGTTTTCTTCGGCTTATTGGGTACTATTTTTATCGTCTTGATCGTCTATTCCGGGTATAACTGGATGACTGCAGCAGGAGAAAATGGTAAAGTTGAAACGGCAAAAAAGACTTTGTGGCAAGCAGTAATCGGTTTAATTATTACAGTTGGCGCTTATGCCATTTGGGCATGGGTTGTGCCGATATTTGCATCATAATGAAAAAAAACAAAAAAAATATTGTTCCCTTTGTTTTAGCTTTTGCGATTTTTTTTCTTATACCGCTAACCACGCATGCAATGAAGCTTATAGATTTGTCTAAAACTCGCTCAGCATCAAATTTGTCGACATTTAATGGTGCGGCAGGATTTGAAGAAAATGCTTCAGCTACTCAGATTGTTGCCGTGGTCATTCAGGCCTTCATTGGTCTTTTGGGGGTCATCTTTGTCGTATTGATCGTGTTGGCCGGCTACAATTGGATGACAGCTGGAGGTGATAGCGGTAAGGTTGAAAAAGCCAAAGATACTATAATGAAGGCAATCATAGGTTTGGTTATAATAGTTGCCGCTTATTCAATAAGTTATTTCGTCTTTTCAAGTCTCGACGCAGTTGTAAAATAAATTAAAGAAAAAATATAAAAAATCCGGAATTAGTTCCGGATTTTTTTATTGATAAAAATACGGCATGTTATGGTTGACAAAAATGTAAAAATGTGCTAAGGTAATCGATTACGAAAAAGAGAACCGAGCCTATCTTATGGTAGGCTTTTAAATTTTAAAGATTCTTATGAATTTAAGTGGCAGTACTTACCGCCTAATTAGGCGGTCGTATCATAAACGTATAGTCGTTATCCTGGTCGTAATTGTCAGTTTTGATTATTTAATGTTTCCTTTGCCAATATTAGCAAAAGAAAGAATGATTAAGGCAGAAATTGCCAATAAAAATAATCTGCAGACTGTTTCAAGTTTTAGCGCAGCAGAGTCATTTTTTGATGAAAAAATTGATTCAACTCCTGACAATTCGGCTAATTTTAAAGAAAAAGAGCCGGTTTCCAAGCCGAAGGTCGTAAAGGTAAAGACCTTGGTCAATCATGGCTATCATTCTATGACTGCATACAATTCTGAGGCTGCTCAGACAGATAGTAGCCCATGTACCACTGCTAATGGCTTTAATGTATGCAAGCACGGTGTAGAAGACACTATTGCAGCGAATTTTTTGAAGTTTGGTACTAAAGTTAGGATTCCTGAGTTATTTGGCGAACGTGTTTTTGTGGTTAGGGATCGCATGAACGCAAGGTATCCTGACAGGGTTGATGTTTGGTTTAAGAGTAAAAATGACGCCTTGAAGTTTGGGGTAAGGAAGGCTAAGATTGAAATAGTTGATGTTGTGGAAGAGTAAATTGCAAAATATATTTCTATAATAATTAAAAACGACCTCAATATGGTCGTTTTTAATTATTATAGAAATATGACGGTTTTTTGGGGTTGAATGATTTTGAGCGTTTTGATATAGTAATAACAATGAAACAGGGTAACACCCTGCTTGTTTTTTGGGTCACGTGGCCAAGTGGTAAGGCATGAGTCTGCAAAACTCTTATCGTGGGTTCGATTCCCACCGTGACCTCAAGTTATAATCTGAGGAGAAAACCACCCTTGGCGGGGAGTTGGTCAACAAAAAAGACTTTGGGCTAAACAAGATTTAGTTCAAAGTCTTTTTTGTTATCTGGAAGGCTTAAACCCTTATG
>JAAXVE010000095.1 GCA_013335665.1 Candidatus Falkowiibacteriota bacterium | reverse complement strand
GACGGAGCGGGGCGGCATCGTCGATGGCGCGGCGTTCGAGGTGCCGGTGCGCGACCGCCGCACACGGGCCGTGCGCTACAAAAAGCTGGACGAGAATCTCGAATATTCCGGCAGGGAACTGTTCTCGAAATCGTCGAGCGTTTGCGTAACATCATCTGTGCCGAACCATTTGAGCACGAAAGCAAGCAGTCCAGCGGCCAACGGACTGTCACCATCTTCATCGCCTCCTGCTCCGAAGATGTCACAGATTGCTTTTCGCTTAGCACGCTGAATAGTTTTCACATTTAAAACATGTATTTCAGATGATTGATTTTCTATCGTTTCTCGAACCGGCAGCATTATCTACACTAGCAGGTGCAGCAGCTCCTTATGTGAAGGAGGTACTGAACAATTCCGGCGAAATGTTTAAGGATCTCGTAAAAGATGTTGCGAGTGATCGGATAAAAGATGTGTTGTCCGATAAAAAAGAGTGGAAAAAAGCTGTTGCTTCGGCAGTAACCGCATTGATCGTCGAGTTTAAAAACGGACTGGATCGGGCTGGACTTACTGAAGCCGAGTGCAATGGCTTCTCGAATGACTTGAAATTGTTTATCAAAGATCAAGCCGTACATTTATTGATTGGTCAGGTCATGACTGAAAGCTCAAATTTTATCTGGCAAGGTTTGGCTCGAAGATGGAATTCGCTTGATCTCAAAATACTGCCGGAAAATTTCGACTGGATTCTTATGGTTGAAGTATTTCAGGGGCAAATAAATACAATTCTTGAGAGTGAGCCGGGGTTAAGAGATATTGTTCAGACAAGATCATTACAGCGCATATCTAAGTCAAGCAAAGCGGGTTTTAACCTTTCCGCATATGCCGATGGTTTACGCAAACGGTATGGGAATCTTAAGCTCGATAGCCTATATCCTGATCCAGAACACAGTCCTATGTCATTAACACGAATTTTTGTAGAGCAAAACGTTCGTTCGTGCCAAGAGTTCAACCCCCGTATTCATGAACTACCTACAGAGCGGAAAAAAGAGTTGCTGAAAAAGGCTGCATTGAAGGATGTTCTTGACGAGGAGAGCCTCGATAGGGAACGACAACGGTTTTTTCAGCAGAAGCCAACACCCGTATTAGAAATTGTAAATGACCCACAGCAGAAACTCATCGTGATTCTCGGTGATCCTGGTTCAGGCAAATCGGTGCTTCTTGATCATTTGGCGTTGCAATGGGCTGAATCAAATTTACTTCAGCGCATTATGTTGCCACTGCCGCTCTTGATTGAACTCAAGTCTTACGTTTTGAACATGAATGAAGGGCGGTGCCGTGATTTTTTAGAATACATGGATGACGGGCTTGGTGCGGTTGGACATCTTGATAAGGATATTCTTAATTCGATGTTATTACAAGGGGAAGCATGGTTATTAATTGATGGTTTTGATGAAATTTTTGATACGGCATTGCGTCAACAGATTGCCCAAGAAGTGGTTAGATTTACGACAAAATACCCCCAAGCGCATTTTGTCGTGACCTCACGCATCATCGGTTACGATCTGATAGCTTCGATTTTTCGTAATAGCGGCTTTCAGCATTTTATGTTGCAAGAGCTTAATATCAACCAGCAGATAACCTTCCTTAAAAAATGGCATGATCTTGCTTATACAGATCCTATAGAGCGACAGGAGAAGCATGAACGGCTACTAGCATCAATCGGCGATATTAACTCTGTCAGCGAACTTGCGGAGAATCCACTACTTCTTACCCTCATGGCTATTTTAAACCGATACCGTGAGTTGCCTCAAGACCGGAATACATTATACGAAGAAGCATCACGGATACTTCTGCACAAGTGGAATGCTGACAAAGCGCTCAAGCAAGATCCTGTTTTAGCACGCGATTCGATTGATCACAAAAACAAAGAGGCTATGCTTAGAGCTGTGGCGCTTGCTATGCAAAGCGGCCCAAAGGGAATTGCTGGAAATGCTATTTCTGGCGATGAGCTTGAAGATATTCTGTTTGAGTATCTAAAGAATGAAGAATATGAAAATACCCGTTCGCTGGCAAAACGCATGGTTCAGCAGTTGCGTGAAAGAAATTATATTTTATGTCTTCTTGGTGACGATTACTACGCCTTTGTGCACAGAACTTTTCTTGAATATTTTTGCGCATCATCTTGGATTTGGAAATATGAAAAAGGTGAAAAAGGTACTCGCTTAACCCTCGAGCAGTTACGGGAACAAACTTTTGAAAAATACTGGAAGGATGAGACGTGGCATGAGGTGCTTCAGCTCATTGCCGCACGAATGGAGCCAAGAGATGCCGAAGAATTATTGATGCCTTTATTAGATAGAGAAGATTCAAATTTTCGTTTTCGTAACATCTTTTTCGTGTCGAGTTGTTTATCTGTTTTACGCAACAGAAAACCATTAAAGCTGTTGTCTGAAAAGTTAAGAAAATTGCTATTATCTCTTTTGTATTTTGATCTACCATACGTGCTTAGTTCTCAGCATAATGAAGCTAATCAGATAGATAGAGTGCGTAAGACTGCGGTGCAAGCACTGGCACGTGGTTGGAAAGATGATTCTAAAACTTTGATATGGCTTAAAGATTTGGCACAGAGGGATAAATATGGAGTTATCCGTGAGGCTGCGATAAAAGAACTGGCGCGTGGCTGGAAAAAAGATTCAGAAACCACAAATATTCTCAAAAAACGAGCTCAGCAAGACGAGAGCTGGACCGTTCGTTTAATTTGTATACTTGAACTTGTGCAAGGCTGGAAAGAAGATTCGGAGACCGTAACTATTCTCAAAAATCAGGTTATGGAAGATGAAAACTGGACAGTGCGCATGACGGGATTAGCATTATTAGCAGGTTCGTTTAAAGATGATCAAAATACGTTGCTTATTGTTAAAAATCGTGCTCAGAATGATACACAAGAATGGGTGCGTATATTGGCATTACAAGAGCTTGTGCGAGTCTGGAAAGGCGAGCTGGAAACCCTTATTATTCTCAAAAACCTTTTAAAGCACGATGACAACAAATATGTGCTTAAGGCGGTAGTTAAAGAGCTTGTTGGAGGATGGAAAGACGATGTTGACACGCTGATGATTCTCAAAAAACGAGTGCAACAAGATAAAAATCGCGCGATACGTGAGGTAGTGGTTGAAGAGCTGTCTCTAAGATGGACGCATGATCCAGAGGTGTTAACAATTCTCAAAAATCTTGCTCAGCTAGATGAAAGTATGCTTGTTCGACAAGCAGCTGTAAAGGAAATTGCACGTAGATGGAAAGATGATCCAGAGACGCTGACACTATTAAAAGAATGGGTTCAGTATAATGATAACTGGGCTGTTCGAGAAACAGTAGTTGAAGAACTTGCACGAGGCTGGAAAAACGACCCAAACACTCTGATAATTCTTAAAGATCGTGCCCAGCACGATGAAAGCGAAAATGTTCGTGAGGTAGCAATACACGAACTGGCAAATGGTTGGAAAGATGATTTAACTGTGATGGTATTCATCGAAAGATGTACAAAAATGATTAATAAAGGGGGTTAATACATGTAGGGTTATATTGTAAATATTTGCAATAACATGGTGTCATGCGTATTCATCAACGAAGCCTCCAATATCCACAAGGCGCAACCCACACCGGATCGCCGCAATTATTATCTATCCCCCTATAACTGTGGAGGCTTGACCGCCTTTGAGCAGTATTTTCCAATCAATGCGCCATTTATCACGTTGTAATAGCTGAATTGTTCATGGCCAGGCGGTTTTCCTTCAAGCAGTTGTCGCTTTAAGCTTTCTCGTTTATTGTGCTGGCATCGGCAACGGCGGCAGGGCGACGCGCTCGCCATTGCGCCGAAGGAACGGTACGATGTCGTGCTCACCAACCCGCCGTTCGGCAAGAAGAGCAGCTACAAGGTTGTCGGCCAGGACGGGCAGGTGACGACCGAGCGCGAGAATTACGAGCGCTCAGACTTCAAGTTCACCACCTCCAACAAGCAGCTCAACTTCCTCCAGCACATCATGACCATACTCAACGACTACGGTCGCGCGGGCGTCGTCTTGC
>JAAXVE010000015.1 GCA_013335665.1 Candidatus Falkowiibacteriota bacterium | reverse complement strand
AATCCAAAGTTAGCTACGCCTGCAGGGAAGCATCCCAGGAGGCTGCTCTTTGGCATACTCGTAACGACTAAACTTTATTTCTCATATAAAAAACACCCGATTCAGTCCGGGTGTTTTTGTATGAGAGTAGTTCGTGTAAAACAAAAGACCGTTTAGAGCATAGCTCAGGCATGTCGGTCAAAGCCTTTGGCGCTTAGGGCGCCTGGAGGAGTCCTACGGATTCCAGTTTTTGCTGATGACGATTAACCATCTCGATGAAAGCTGCGTGGCTTAACTGTCGGGATTCCGTATATGTCATCCCGTTAAGCTTTACAAAGTTTTCTTCGCGCTGACGGCGCCACTCTTTTCTTCGGAACTGGATCAGGATTTTACGATCTTTTCTATAGATCGCGAATGGGATGATGCCTAATTGTATCACTTGGTAAAATCCCTTTGAGATCAGCTCAAAGTCCGAGGTTAGTGATGTTAAGGGAAAAATACTTTTAACTCCCATAGTTGCGGGCTTTAGTGGTCTCCATCCGTTAATTTCTGCAGCAGTTTGTGCCATCGTTTTTCTCCTCTCTTTTAGTTGGTCTTTCGACCTGAAAAGGGCAATTATAATTAAACGCCAATAATTATATAATAGCATATTTATTCAATTTTGTCAATTAAAGTCCGCAGATTAGTGATTTGTCTGCAAGATTAAAAAAGGCAACGGCGCCACCTCTTGACTTATGGTGGGTTTTCATGTAAGATTTAATAGTCAAAAAGAAATTTAGGTTTCCAAGGATCAATTCCATACTTCTTTTATTTAATATTAGCTAAAAGAAAAGGTGGAAAGGTAAACTGGAAATCGTAGGAGACTACATTCATAAATAAGCTGACAAAATCACTACGATAAAAGTTCGAGCTCATGAGGGCCTTAAGAACGATTGTTTGATTAGACTGGTTTGTTTGTGAACAGAGCAGTTTTTATTTTTTATTAAGATAATATAGGATTCTCTCGCTCGGGTAAGCAAGGAGTTGGCTGGGCGGGCAGGCAAATGAGCTACTATAATAAATGCTCCGCTTTGCTGGATTGAATTCTCCAGATTATGAAATTTATTCTCGGAACCAAGCAAGAAATGACCCAGGTTTGGCGCAATGAAATCGCCATCCCAGTTACCAGGGTAAAGGTGGAACCAGGTGCAATTTTGCAGGTAAAGACTCAAGACCGCGACGGCTATGATGCTGTGGTGGTTGGTTTTGGTAACCGCCGCATTAAGAATATTGCCAAGCCGCAACAGGGCATGATGAAGGGTATTGGTAATTTCCGCTACCTTAAAGAATTCCGCTATCGCCTCGATATCCGCCCTAACGAGAAGCCAGAGTTCGAGTCTTTGACTCGCGGTGCTTCTATCGATTTCGAAACCTTCGCTGCTGGCGACATGGTTAAAGTCCAGGGTGAGAGCAAGGGGAAGGGTTTTCAGGGTACTGTGAAGCGCCATCGTTTTCATGGTCACAACACTACTCATGGTACGAAGGATCAGGTTCGCATGCCTGGTTCGATCGGTGCTGGCGAACCTCAGCACGTCTTTAAGGGTATGCGTATGGCCGGCCGCATGGGCGGTCAGTCTACCACTGTGTCAAATTTGGAGATTATCGATATATTGCCTGAAGAATCAACCTTATTAATCAAAGGCGCACTGCCAGGCGCTCGCAATAGCGTTTTGGTTATTACTGGCGCTGGTGAGTTGAAATTGAAAGCTCCTTCAGAGGCCAAGGTTGAAGAGGTAGTAGAAGAAGTTAAAGCTGAAGAGGTAAAGACCGAAGAGGCTCCTAAGGAAGAAGTAAAGACTGAGGAAAAGCCAGCTGAAGAGAAGAAGGAAGAAAAGAAAGAAGAGGTTAAGAAAGAGGAAGAGAAGTCAGCAGCCCCTAAGTCTGAAAAAATGCCTGAGGAGAAGTTTGCTGATGCTTATGTAGATAAGTTTTCCCACCTGGATGCAGCTCAGAAAGAGAAGTTTTCAAACCCAGCCATCATGGAAGCATTGTCTAAGCTTGAGGACCAATATAAAGTCGACTTGGTTCCAACTTTGTCCAAAGTAGCAGTCGGTGACTTGGCAATTGCCAATGTCGCTGAGCAGCTGGTTACGGACTTGCAGCTTGAAGCTGCTAAGGCAGCTGAGATCGCAAAAGCGATGCAAGAGCAAATTTTTAATCTTATCGGGTCAGATACCCCTGAAACTAGCACGAAATAACTATGACTAAAGTAAAGCTTTACAATCAAAAGGCAGAGTCTGTTGGCGAACAGGAGCTTTCAGATCGTATCTTTGCCGTAACCTTGAATCAGGGTTTGGTACATCAGGCCGTAGTCACTCAGCTGGCTAACGAAAGACAAGTATTGGCCCACACCAAGGGTCGTTCCGATGTCCGCGGCGGCGGTAAGAAACCATGGCGCCAGAAAGGTACAGGCCGCGCTCGCGCCGGTTCTTCACGCTCACCGATCTGGATTGGTGGCGGTGTCACTTTCGGTCCATTGAATAACCGAAATTTCACCAAGAAGATCAACAAGAAAATGAAACAGCAGGCATTGTTCATGACTTTGACTGACAAGGTTAAGAGCAACCAGATGCTGGTTTTGGATAAGATTGAATTCACTGAGGCAAAGACTAAGCCGTTCGCTGAGATGTTGAAGAATCTGGAAACCAAGGCTTATGCCCGTGAAGGCAAGACAAAGCGCAGCGTTTTGGTCGTCCTGCCAACCAAGCATGAATTTAACATCCTGTCTGGCCGCAACCTAGCCGGTGTAGAAGTGATCAACTTGGACAATTTGAACATTGTTGATGTTCTGAAGTACCGTGATTTGGTTATCACTGCCGACGGCATTAAGAAATTAGAAGCGAGATTAAAGTAAATATATGGCGATATTTGGTAAAAACGAAGAGAGCGCAGCACCGGCTAAGAAGCCAGCTGCTCGCAAGACCGCTGCCAAAACCGCTGCCAAGCCGGCAGCAAAGACCGTAGCAAAGGCTGCAAGCATGAAGGATTTGTACAGCGATGGCGCCGCCAAGTCGGCTAAGACCAGCGAAGCCAAGCCAAAGTACGATCAGGCATACCGCTGGATCGAGAAACCATTGGTGACAGAAAAGGCAAGCGTCTTGAACGCCATGAACCAGTATGTGTTCGCAGTAGCCAAGGATGCCAACAAGGTCGAAGTGGCGAAGGCAATCGAAGCGATCTACGGCGTTAAGCCGATCGCAGTAAACATGATCCGCGTCTCAGGAAAGAAAGTCCGTCATGGCCGCTTGCAGGGCAAGCGCAAAGACTGGAAGAAGGCGGTCATTACTTTGCCAGCCGGCAAGTCGATCCAAGTTTACGAAGGCGTTTAATTTTTCGAAAGTAAGCAATCATTGATATGGGTATCATCAAAGTAAAACCTACAACTAATGGACGACGCGGCTCAAGCTATGACGATTTTGCAGATATCACCAAGAAGAAACCGGAAAAGGCACTTATAATCGCAAGGAAGAGCAAGGGCGGCCGAAACAACCAAGGCAAGATCACAGTTCGTCATCGCGGCGGCGGCGTAAAGCGTGCCATCCGCGTAATCGATTTCAAGCGTGACAAGTTCGGTATTCCAGCCAAGGTGGCTGCGATCGAATATGATCCGAATCGCGGAGCTCGTCTCGCTCTGGTCAACTATGCTGATGGCGAGAAGCGCTACATTGTCGCTCCTGTCGACTTGAAAGTCGGTGCCACCGTATTGAGTTCCAAGGAGCAGATCGAGATTCTGCCAGGCAACTCGATGCCGGTGAAGTTCATCCCAGCAGGCGTCATGATTTATAATATTGAATTAGAGCCAGGACAGGGAGGCAAGATCGCCCGCGGCGCCGGAGTCGGCGTCAGGGTCATGGGTGTCGAAGAGAAGTTCGCCCAAGTCAAGATGCCTTCTGGCGAGATCCGTTTGATCAAGAAGGAGTGCTTGTGCTCAATCGGCCAAGTCTCCAATCCTGATCATTCGAAGATCAAGGTCGGCAAGGCCGGACGCAAACGCTTGATGGGTATCCGTCCGACCGTCCGCGGTACAGCGATGAATCCTAACGATCATCCACACGGCGGCGGCGAAGGCAATCAGCCGATCGGTTTGAAGCATCCGAAGACCAAGTGGGGCAAGCACGCTCTCGGCGTCAAGACCCGCAGGAACAAGAGGTCTTCAACCAAGCTAATTATCCAACGTCGAAAGAAGAATAAATAAGGATTATAAACCATTATGTCCAGAAGTTTAAAAAAAGGCCCATACATCAACGAGCGACTCGTCAAGAAGGTTCAAAACCTTAAGCCAGGCGATAAGACTATTATCAAGGTCTGGGATCGAGCTGCCACCATCACTCCGGAAATGGTAGGTTTCACTCTAGGCGTGCACAACGGCCGCCAGCACACTCCGGTCTATGTTGTTGAGAATATGGTAGGCCACAAGTTGGGTGAATTCTCCCCGACTCGCAAGTTCGTTAGCCATGGCGGTAAATTGGCTAAGGATCAGAAAGGCAAGAAATAGCTGTTAACTAATCTTCGAGAGGTTTTAAATATATGGAAATTACAGCCAAAGCAAAACACATCCACATGTCGCCACGCAAGGTTCGCCTAGTGGTGGATCTGGTACGCGGCAGCAAGGTTGACGTGGCTCTGAGCCAGTTGAAGTTCAACAAGAAGATCGCGACCAAGCCGGTGACTAAGTTGATCGAATCAGCAATCGCCAACGCAGAACATAATTACAATCTTCTGCGCGACAATCTGTTTGTCAAAACCATCCGCGTAGACGAGGGTGTAACCATGAAGCGCTGGATGCCGAAGGCGCATGGCCGCGCTACTCCGATCCGCAAACGAGCAAGCCACATCTACGTCACTTTGGCTGAAATCAAAGATAGCGGCACCCTGAAGGCCCGCCAGCAGAAGCTGGAAGAGCCGATCAAGTTGGGCGCTAAACCGGTTGAGAAGGAAGGCGTTAAGGTTGCTAAGGATGAGAAGAATTCTAAGCCTGCAGATATAAACGAAGAGAAGGGCGCAAAGACTGCCGATCCTCGTTCAAAGACCGGCCGTTCCGGACACGCTAAAGTCGAAGGATCGAATCGCGGTTTCGTTGGCAAGATGTTTAATCGTAAGAGCGGATAGCAGGTTAACGGCCGGCCATCAGGCCGGGTACCTATAACCTCTAAACTAATAATACTATGGGACAAAAAGTCAATCCAAAAATTTTCCGAATCGGCATTACCAGAACTTGGGATTCCAAATGGTTTGCCCAAGGTCAATCATACGTCAAGAATCTGGAGCAAGATATCAAGGTGCGCAAATACTTGGTTAAAGAGTTGCGCGAAGCTGGTATCGACCGTGTAGAAATCGAAAGGAATCACAAGAAAGTCACTGTCGGCATCTTTACAGCTAAGCCTGGATTGATCATCGGCCGAGGCGGCGCCGGAGCAGAAGATTTAAAGAAGAAGCTGCATTTGAAGTTTTTGAAGAATTTCAAAATCACTGACATTACTTTGAACATCACCGAAGTCGATCGTCCGAATTTGTCAGCACAGATCCTAGCCCAATCAATGGCGTTGGAAATCGAAAAGCGTATGCCTTTCCGCCGCGTCATGAAGCAGGCCATCAACCGCGTAGAGCGTGCAGGCGCCTTGGGTGTCAAGGTAGGCATCAAGGGTCGCTTGAACGGCGCCGAGATCGCCCGCTCCGAAGTTCTGACTTCAGGCAAGATCCCGTTGCACACTTTGCGAGCCGATATCGATTATTCACGCACGGTGGCTAGCACCACTTATGGCGCAATCGGTATCAAGGTCTGGATCTACAAGGGCGAAGTCTTTGAGGTACAGTCTCGAAAAAGCGAACCAGTCCGTGAACAACGTTTAAAAAAGTAATACTCGATTAACGATACAAGGAAAAATATATGTTAATGCCCAAGAAGACAAAATGGCGCAAAGCACATAAATCTAAGCGTGGTGGCAAGGCAACTCGGATGAACACTGTCAGTTTCGGAGAGTTTGGATTGCAGAGCACAGAAGCCTGTTGGGTTACCTCCCGTCAGATCGAAGCCACTCGTCGTGTTTTGACCAGATTTTTGAAGAAAGGCGGTAAGTTGTATATCCGTGTTTTCCCCCACGTTCCAGTCACCCAGAAATCCGGTGAGGTTCCTATGGGTAAAGGTAAGGGTGCCGTCGACCACTACATTGCCAACGTCAAACCAGGCATGGTCCTGTTCGAAATCGAAGGCATTACGGAAGAAATGGCACGCGAGGCGGTCGTATTGGCTGGCCACAAGCTGCCGGTAAAGTCTAAGTTTGTTAACAAGCACTAATATGGAACTAAAAGAGCTGAAAACAATGAGCGAATCGGAGCTGCACAGGTTGCTAGCTACGTCCCGCGAGAAGCTGCGAGAGTTGCGCTTCAAGGAAGCATCACGCCAATTGAAAGATGTCCGCGAGATCAGGGAAGTGCGTACGACAATCGCTCAGATTTTAACGCTTTTGAATCTGCCGAAAGAATCAAAAGAGCAATAATCAAAATTAGATTAATTTATGACTAAGCAAGTAACCAAAACTGAAGAGACTGCCAAGGCCGTTATCCATAGGAAATTCAGCGGCGTGGCGACTAGCGACAAGATGGACAAGACCATCGTTGTAGCTGTTGACCAGGTTAAGGTTCATCCTAAATACCAGAAGCGCTATACCGTCACCAAGAAATACAAGGTGCATGATGAGAAGAATCAGTTTAAGGTTGGCGATAAGGTCAATTTCGTTGAGTGCCGTCCGTTGTCGAAAGACAAGCGTTGGCGTGTCATTTACGCTTAAGTAATTTTTACGAGAAAACAACCATATGATCCAGATGGGTACACGATTATTAGTTGCCGATAACAGCGGAGCCAAAAGGGTGCAGTGCATCAAGGTTCTTGGTGCTACCAAGAAACGATATGCGCGCATCGGCGAAGTTATCACCGTGGCAGTGAAGGAGGCAGCTCCGCATATGACAATCAAGAAGGGTGATGTGGCTCATGCTGTGATTGTTCGCGTCAAGAAGGAAATCCGCCGCAATGATGGCACATATATCCGTTTCAGCGAGAACGCTTGCGTGATTATCGATAAGAATAAGCGAGAGCCTAAGGCCAGCCGCGTGTTCGGCCCGATCGCCCGCGAGGTACGCAAGGCCGGTTTTTTGAAGATCGCTTCGCTCGCTCCGGAAGTTTTATAAATAAAATCATTGGACAGAGTATATGAAAATTAAGAAAAATGACAAAGTAATGATTCTGGCCGGCAAGGACAAAGGCAAGACTGGCAAAGTCTTGCAGGTCTTCCCGGAAAAACAGCGCGCTAGCATCGAAGGCCTGAATTTGCTGATCAAGCATTTGCGCCCGAGACGAGAGGGCGAGAAAGGACAGCGCATCGAGTTTCCGTCGCCGCTCAATATGTCCAATGTCATGCTGGTCTGCACCAAGTGCGGAAAACCTACCCGCGTGTCGTACCAGATCAGCGAAACCGCTGGCGGAGACGGCAAGAAGACCAAGGTGAGAGTTTGTAAGAAATGTAAACAAGTGATCGATTAATCATATGAGATTACAAGAGAGATATAAAAAAGAAATATTGCCGGCATTGCAGCAGGAGTTCGGCATCAAGAACGTTTTAGCCACTCCGCGCTTAGTCAAAGTCGTTTTGAACGTCGGAGTCGGGCGCCACACCAAAGAGCAGGCTTACATCGATGCAGTCGAACAGAATCTGATTAAGATCACCGGACAGAAGCCGGTCAGAACCAAGGCTCGCAAGTCGATTTCCTCGTTCAAGGTCCGCGAAGGCCAGATTATCGGATTGAAAGTTACTTTGCGCGGCCAGCGGATGTATGATTTCGTCGAGAAACTGGTAACCGTATCATTCCCGCGTATCCGCGATTTCCGCGGCATCTCGGATAAGATAGTAGACAAACAAGGAAATATGACCATTGGTTTCAAAGAGCATACTTCCTTTCCTGAAATCAAAGTCGATGATTTGGAAAACGTGCATGGTCTCGAGATATGTATCGACACCACTGCAAAAAATCGGGAGACCGGCTTGGCACTGTTCAAGAAGATCGGCTTCCCATTTAAGACCGAAGAAAAATAACTTGATTAAAGCATATGGCGACTAAAGCACAAATTGCAAAATCTAAGAGAAAGCCGAAATTCAGCACAAGACTCGTCCGCCGTTGTTGGCGTTGCGGTCGAAACCACGGTTATATCCGTGATTTCAACCTTTGCCGCATCTGCTTCCGCGAGCTGGCCTCTTCGGGAGACTTACCAGGAATAACTAAGTCGAGCTGGTAAGGCACTAAGTTTACATAACATTTTTTAAGTAAGAATATTATGATGGATCCTATCGCAGACATGCTAACACGGATAAGAAACGCTTCAGCTGTAAGGAAGACGGAGATTGTGCTGCCTATGAGCAAGATCAAGTTCAATATCGGCAAGATTTTGGAGCAGGAAGGTTGGGTTGGGCGTGTCGAGGTGTTGAAGGCTGGCGGGCAGAAGAATCAGACCGCTGCTTTTGACGAATTGCGCGTGCAACTGAAGTACAAGCCCGACGGGCAGCCGATGATTAGCACGATCACCAGGGTAAGCAAGCCAAGCTTGCGCATTTACGTCAACAAGGAAGAGTTGCCGCGCGTTTTGAATAACCTAGGCATCGCTATCATCTCAACCTCAAAGGGTTTGATGACCAACAAGCAGGCTCGCAAGCAGGGCGTCGGAGGCGAGGTCGTTTGTGAAATTTATTAATCACCTAAGTTTACGATAAACATATGTCGAGAATCGGCAAATTACCAATCGCATTACCGGCCGGCACAAACGCACGGATTGATGGTGAATATATCATTGTCAAAGGCCCTAAGGGAGAATTGAAGGAAAAGCTCCATCCATTCATCCTGGTTGATATTTCCGAGCAGGAAATCAACGTTAAAGTCGCGAATCCGACTGTAAAGAAAGAGAATTCCATGTGGGGATTGTTCCGCAGCTTGATCAATAACATGGTCGAGGGCGTAAACAAAGGCTATGAGAAAAAACTGGAGATCAACGGTGTCGGCTATCGTGCCGCTATCGCTGGCAGCAAGCTGACTTTGAATGTTGGCTACTCTCATCCGGTTGAGTTCGTTTTGCCAGAAGGCGTGACCGGTTCGGTCGCAGCTAATGTCATAACCTTGAACTGTATCGATAAGTATGTCTTGGGCGAAACCGCTGCCCAGATCCGCAAGGTCCGCAAGCCAGAGCCTTACAAAGGCAAGGGCATCAAATATTCTGATGAAGTCATCCGACGCAAGGCAGGCAAAACTGCGGCTAAGGGCGGCAAATAAAATAGAGGCTAGAATTAGGAATTAAGAATTAAGAAAAGCAGCGACCGGAAATCCCCATCCTAATTCATAATTCATAATTCATTATTCGAGAAAATATGAACCAGACTAAAGAAAACCAACGCAAAAGAGCACGCCGCCACCTTAAGATCCGTTCAGTGATCGAAGGTACTGCAGCACGTCCTCGCTTGTCAGTGTTCCGATCTAACAGCAGCATGTTCTTGCAGCTGATCGATGATCAGACCGGCAAGACCTTGATTAGCGCCAATGCTACGGAAGTTAAGAAAGAGAAAGAAACTGGCAAGGTCGGCGTCAGCCTGAGCCTTGGCAAGTTGCTGGCTGAGAAGGCGAAGAAGGCAGGCATTGAAACGGTAGTATTTGACCGCGGCGGTTACAAATATCACGGCCGAGTCAAGGCTGCGGCTGAAGGCGCCCGAGAAGGCGGCTTAGTGTTTTAATTATCACTAATCATTGGATAAATATGACGGAAGCAGTAACTAAAGCAAAAGAACAGAAGAAGCCAGCTGGCCTCAAGCCGGCTGATGGTGCCAAAGGCAAGACCCAAGGTCGCGGTCCGCGACGTCCAGCTGGCGGCCGTGGTAAAAGGGAAGAATTCGCCGAAGAGTTCGAGCAGAAGATCGTCGATTTGGCTCGCGTTACCCGCGTTATGGCTGGTGGCAAGAGAATGCGTTTCCGAGCTTGCGTTTGCGTAGGCGACAAGAAGGGCAGGGTTGGTGTCGGTTTGGCTAAAGGCCTCGACGTGACTGCTGCCATCTCAAAGGCAGCGACCAAGGCCAAGAAAGAGTTGGTCAATGTGCCTATTGTTAACGGAACCATCCCTCATGAGATCAAGCACAAAGAAGGTGCTGCCGTGATCTTGTTCAAGCCTGCATCAACTGGCCGCGGCATCATTGCTGGCGGAGCAGTCCGTATGGTTTTGGAGTTGTCAGGTATTCACAATATCACCTGCAAGACATTGGGCACGAGCAATAAAGTGAACAATGCAAAATGCGTCATCGCCGCTTTAGCCGCTTTGAAGCAACCAGCTAAGAAAGCAAAGTCTGAGACAGCAAAGGTTGAAAAGACTGAAAAGGCAGCAGAAAAAAAATAGTCAGAGAGAAAATTTTCAATTTTCAATGATTTTTCAATTTTATAATTGGAACATTCGAAATTGTTTGTAAATTGGAAATTGTAAATTGGAAATTATTATTCAATATTATGTTATCACTAAGCAATTTAAAACCAGCCAAAGGTTCGATCAAGAATCGCAAACGCGTCGGCCGCGGCAACGCTTCCGGCCACGGTACTTATTCTACCCGAGGTTTGAAGGGACAGAAGTCACGTTCTGGCGTATCTGGCTTGAAGAGGCTAGGCATGAAGCCGATGCTTTTAAACCTGCCGAAGAAGCGCGGCTTTACATCGTTGCGTGACAAGGATCAGGTGGTCAATCTTGTAGCCTTGAATCAGAATTTCAAGGACAGTGCTGTCATTTCCTCCAAGACCTTATTGAAGGCGGGTCTTATTTCAGACGCCAGCTCTTCGGTCAAACTGCTTGGCCAGGGCGAGCTAAAGCTGAAACAGCTGCAAGTGGTTAAAATTAAGGTTAGCGCGGCGGCCAAAGAGCAGATTGAAAAGCTCGGAGGCAAGATAATCGCTTAATTAGGATTTATCTATAAATATGAACAAGCTTATCCAAATTTGGAAAGCCAAAGACCTGCGGAAAGATATTCTGTATGTTTTGGGCATGTTAGTGATTTTTCGTTTAGCCGCTCATGTGCCGATTCCTGGCGTTGACGTCAAGGAGCTTCAGGCTTTCTTGAATTCTAACCAGATTTTGGGGCTTTTGAATCTTTTTTCCGGCGGTAGCATGGAGAATTTTTCAGTTATTATGATGAGTGTCGGTCCATACATCACAGCTTCAATCATCTTTCAGTTATTGGC
>JAAXVE010000210.1 GCA_013335665.1 Candidatus Falkowiibacteriota bacterium | reverse complement strand
CCCGCCGCGGCCAAGGAGATTGGCTTTTTTTATTTTCTCCAAAATATCAGACATGACGTTCTAATTTCTTATAAAACACTAACTGAGCGATTTATTAAGCCAACTTTTTCTTGTTGACATACTCACAGACATCGGCCAGGCGGCAGGAATAACCCCATTCGTTGTCATACCAAGCGACTATCTTGAGCAAGTCACCACCCAAAACTTTAGTCAATTCCAGGTCAACGATTGAGCTGGCCGGGTTGCCCATAATATCGGTCGACACAACCGGTTCGTCAGTAGCTACTAGGATGCCTTTTAATTTTGGCAATTTGGTAGCAGCCTTGATTGCCTTATTTACCATATCGACATCGACGTTCTTCTTCAAGATATAAACCACATCGCAGAGCGAGCCGGTAGGTGTTGGGACGCGGACGGCTCCTCCGTCGAAGTTGCCTTTCAAAGAGGTGATCGTCTCAGCCACGGCAATGGCAGCGCCGGTCGAGGTTGGCACGATATTCAAGGCGGCAGCGCGGGCGCGGCGTAAATCCTTGTGCGGACCGTCAACCAAATTCTGATCAGCCGTATATGAATGGATCGTGGTCATGATCGCCTTCTTGATGCCGAATTCTTTTTCGATCACAGACGTTACTGGTGCTAGACAATTAGTTGTGCAAGAGGCCATAGAGAAAACCGTGTCGGCCTTGGTGAGCTGCTCTTCATTAACGCCCAGAACGATTGTCTTAACATCGCCGCCCTTGGCAGGGGCGGAAATTACCACCTTCTTGGCGCCAGCAGTCAGGTGCATGCCTGCATCTTCCTGCTTGACGAAACGGCCGGTCGATTCAATAACCATATCTACTTTCAAAGCTTTCCAGGGCAGTTTGGTCGGGTCTTTCTCGGCGTAAACAGGATATTTTATACCATCAACAATAATTGCGTCCTTGGCGTGGCTAATTTTTCTATTATAAATTCCGTAGCAAGAATCATATTTCAAAAGATGGGCCAAAGTTTCCGTGTCGGTCAGGTCATTGATGGCCACCACCTTAATGTTTGTCTTCTCCAACAAAGCTTTGAATGAGGCGCGGCCGATGCGGCCAAAGCCATTGATTGCTACATTCATAATATAGTTTAATGATTAATTATTATTTTGATAATTATAGCACATTTTGCCTTAAAACTAAAAATTAATAACTCCGCTATTAACTTGTTTTTTTAAGGCATCTCCAATTGACCATTCGCCAAGCCTGAACAAAAATTGCTCTTTTTCCCGCCCTTTCATTAATTCAGGGATTGCTTTCTTTTCCTTTAGCGGAAAAAGGTGGGCAGTTGTCGTGCCATTCCCGACGAACAAACCGACCGCAAAACCTTCTTGCGTGTCTTTGGAGAAATATTGATCAAAAATAAAATTCCCAAGCGAATAAAAAATCGGCTTGTTGTTGTAAACCTCGATTCCTTGGGTGACGTGCGGATGATGGCCAATAATAGCATCCGCACCGGCGTCGATGAGTGCATGGCCGACAGTTTGCTGTTTCTTGGAAAAATCATGTTTATATTCCACACCCCAATGAATGTTGACAACCACGAAATCCGCCTGCTTTTTTGCTTCGGAAACTT
>JAAXVE010000094.1 GCA_013335665.1 Candidatus Falkowiibacteriota bacterium | reverse complement strand
ATTTTTGAGCCTTTCATTTTTAACTTGTTTTATCAGGCAAGAGTTCTACCCCTCGTCTTCCAACAAATAAAAAACACCCAAAATCTGGGTGTTTTTTATTTGCGGAGGAGAAGAGATTCGAACTCTTGATACCCGTTAAGGTATAACGCTTTTCGAGAGCGTCGCCTTCAACCGCTCAGCCACTCCTCCGAATATTTTATTTTCTATACCGCTTTCAATCTTTTAATCTCGAACTCGGTCAGCTTGCGCCATTCGTTTTCCTTTAAGGCGTTCAGTCGCAAACTGCCTATGCGGGTCCGTTGCAGGTCAACCACTTCGCAGCCGATCGCTTTAAACATCCGCCGAATCTGCCGTTTTTTGCCGTAAGTCAGAATGATTCTAAAATTATGCCTTTTATCCTTTTTGCGCGATTGCGAATTCTTTGGGTCAGCAGCCGGAAGCGGGTCTGCTCCGACATATTTTACTGACTTCGCCCTAACAACTCCATCGCCCTCACCGATATCGACTCCAGCCTCCATTATTTCAACAATTCCCCTTGCATCGAATCTGCCGCGCACATCCTTCACTTTGACCGCATACTCTTTCTCATGCTCGTAACGCGGATGCGCCAAGCGTTCGGCTAAAGCGCCGTCATTGGTCAAAAGCACCAAGCCGCGACTGTTCTTATCGAGCCGTCCAACAACAAAAAGCTTCTCATTTAATCGGACTAAATCATAGACATTCTTTTCGCCTTTGACCTTGGCGTGGGTGCAGGCATAGCCAACCGACTTGTTTAAGATAATATATATTTTTGATTTTGCCAACCCGAGCACTTTTCCATCTATTTTTACCTCATCTTCAAGGCTGACGCGCATACCAAGCTCAGCCGCTTTGCCATTCACCATAACCCGGCCAGACTCAATCAAGGTCTGTGCCTGGCGGCGCGAACAAAAGCCTGCCTCAGCGATGAATTTTTGCAAAACAGCCTTATTCATAAAAAATAAAAAAACTTGGTGCGTTAAAAGCGCCAAAGTACCAAACTTAAGATCTTGAGACTGGTTGATGCAGCTTAATGAGAGACAGCAAGGCTGCTAAAAGCCAAAAGATAACTGCTAAGTCATTCTTAAAATATGGGACATCCACGAGCCCGTGAACAAGAAAAGCAACCATGGCAGCTGCCAAGCCTATTATTACCGGACGGACCTCAATTGCATTTTTAAGTCTAAAGGCTAAAGACCAAAGACTAAAATAATATTTTCCAATAAACCATGCAAACAGCAATAATCCTACCAAACCGAGCTCAGTCCAAAAATTCAAAACGATATTATGCGGATACATGTAGATTTCCAGTGGCTGCCAGTGAGCGGCGCGATATTTCTCATTGAAGACCAGCTTACGCTGCGCCTCACTGTCGTCGTAATCCTTGATAAAAATTCCGGGGCGGTGAAACGGTGCAATCGCCTTTTGATAATTACTTAAGCCTGTGCCTACAAGCCAATTTCTGCCCGTACGCAAAAGCTGCTCCGTTTCCAGCCATTGGGCTTTGCGCACCTGCCCGGAAAAATCGTTCAATGTAGCATACTTCAAAGCGCGATGACGCAAAGGTTGGTATACAGTTATTGACACGATTGCGATCAGGAGTACAGCCAGGGTCACGTGTCTACTTTTCTTGCTGTAAAGCAAAGCGAACATGACAAACCCTGCGCCAACTCCCAAAGAAGCTCCGACGGATTTAGCAAAAATTATCGCCAATAAAGAAAGGAAAATTGTCAGTAACAACAAAACCTTCTGTACTCTATGGTCATTCTGAGCGGCAGCGAAGAATCCCGCAAAAAAAGAACCACCTCCATGATTATGCCCATGTTTTTCAGGCTTAACAATCTTACCCTCATTTTCTTTACGGCCAGGCCTTTTTGCAATAATAAAATAATATCCCAAGGCTAAAAAAATAATCGATTCGACATATAGACCGACCGCATTCGGATAACCGAAAAAAGAAACCACGCGGCGCGTCTCTGCTGCTGCCCACAATGGATTAGCAATAAACTGGCCCGTCACTTTTTGATACACAGCCAAGAGCGATACGGCTAAAGCAGACAAGGTCATCGGCCAAATTATCATGCCCAGCTTCTTTGATAAAGAAGCGTCTTTTTTGCCCATCACATTCAATATTACTAAATAGAGTAATACTGGCTCAAAAAAATACGCCTTCCAAATACCGAATGACTGATTGGTGAAATTTGCTACGCCAACAGCCACCATAGCAACGACCAGCCACAAGACCGCCTCTACACCAAAAGGGTATCCAACACGCCCAGGGCTGTCGACTCCTTTTTTCCAAACCTTACTTAGTCTACGCGTAATTTCATTGCGGCCCGTCCAAAACCAAACAACACTGACCATAAGAATCATTACCTCAAGCAAAGTAGTTGGAATGCCGGCTTTAAAACGAATTAGATAGGTTGGCAACAAAAAAATGAGCAGCATGAGCGCCCACTCGAGACGCCTATACGATAAAATTGCAAAGGCCAATAGAAATATTGCTACAAAAATAATCACGCTTTGAATAATTTTGAAATTCTAATTTTGAATTTTGATTCAATGATTAATGTTTAAACATTCAAACATTAGAAATTCATTCAAAATCCATCATTCAAAACTCAAAATTCTTATGAAATAAGAATATAAAGTCCCAAAGATACCAGAGCCACGCCTGCTAACTTCTGCATCATCACTCCAGAACCAACTTCTTCCTTATAAACTCTAGGATACTTAACTGACATTACCAGAACGATTATCAATAGGAACAAATACTGAACACCCTGAAGGACATTCACCATTGCTACATCACCCAAACTGATCGCCCAATTTAAAAGAATGAAGGCGGCAGCGGCTAAAAGCCTGACACTGAGAAAAAACGCAAGATTTGTCTGCTGTTTAGCATTGGCCTGATGTTTGGCAATTGCTTTGCGATAAACCGGGATTGAAAAAATTACAATCACGCCAATGAAGGTGCCGAGGCGGGACCAGACAAAGCTGCCCAAAAACGGCTCGTGTGTGTAAATAAACTTCATCAAAACTGCATATGCAGCAAACAAAAAAGCCGACAATGTTGAGTTGATTAACAAGCGCCTAGTTGGACGATAGTCTGCATGAATATGACCCAGTACCTGCTGTACTCGCATAACCACGCGATCAATCAGGTGCAAGTTGGTTTGTTTGATTGAGATCAATCCACCGCCGACCATTAACACCGAAAAAGAAAACAAATGTTTCGCGCCCAAACCGTCTCCCAAGAATATAACTGACAGCAGCAAAGTAAAAATCGGGGTCAGACAACCAACGATCGGGACGACACGAGTAGCCTCTGATTGATGCAGAGCCTTATACCAGACTATGATTGTAAATAAAAACAGGCCACCGGCCGCCAATTCGATCAACAACCAGCCTGGAGTCGGTATGTACCAATCAAGAGGGAGTAATACAAAATTAAATATGCTCCAGATGCCGACAAAGAATGCATATGTGATCGAAGAGTGAACCTTTTTGGACAACATGAACTTGTCGGCCACATAAACGCCCGCGTTAATAAGATAAGATAATGTTGCAACGAATATCCAAGTCATAAAGTTATTGTATCAATTATTGCACTAAGAAAAAAGGCTCGGCGCGCTGCTTACGACAGCAGTTGGAAAACCAAGCCTTTTTTGTATTTTTTAGACGGGTCTAGTCTAGCAAGATGCGGTTGTTCTTGGAAATGTCCGCGTAAACGGCCGCACTCGGACGCATCGTACGCTCAAAAGACTTTCTATCAACAGCAAACAGTCCAAACTTCTGAGAAAATCCGGCAGCCCACTCGAAATTATCCAAGAGCGCCCAGTGCAGGTAGCCTCTAACCTGCACACCTTCAGTTAAGGCGCAATGAATCTGCTCCAATGACTCTAATATGAAGTCTTTGCGATACTGATCGCGTCCATCCGACACGCCATTTTCTGTTATATATATAGGAAGGTTGTACTTTTGTAATTCTTTGAGTACAAAATAAATTGCCTCAGGATAAATTTCCCAGCCGAAATCCGAAGTCACCTTATTTTCATTCTTATTAAACCCGTAATTGATCCGATTGTGAAAATAATGATTCAGCCCGATAAAATCCTGAAA
>JAAXVE010000209.1 GCA_013335665.1 Candidatus Falkowiibacteriota bacterium | reverse complement strand
CGCCCACAGGAATGGCACCAAGGTTATAGCCATAGTAAATATGCTGGTCACCGCCTCCGTTAATGTTGGAAGCAACTCCACCGCCATTTGCATATGCATTGGTGGGGTTTTGCTCAAATCCATTGCCGTCACCTGCCGCAGCTGCAGCATTTTGGGTTGGGTTTTGCAGGAGTGTATCCGCTGCATAGGCCTGCTTCATCGGCAAAGCTGCCAGCGCCATCATTATGATCAAAGCCGCAGATGCCGCCTTGAATAGCCATTGATTCTTCATATCTATCTCCTCACTTTTATCTCGGAAGCAATGTTCCGGTGGCAACCTTCAACACAAATGCCGCTTTTCGCAAATTGCTTAAATTTATATCGTTATCCTTGAAGTTATCAAAGTTTTCATATTCACCCCGCCAGACCTTTAACGCCGTGGGTTCGCTGCACCCTCGCTTGCGCATCTCGCCGACAAAATCGTCACATGACATGTTTATTTTTTCGGCCAATTCTTGAACTCTACTTTTCATATATATTTTTCCTTTGTTGAAATAAAAACTGTTGATAAATGCTCGAAACACACGGGCAACTTCAAAATCTGCCAATATTTCAATTTCTAAATCGGCTTATATTTTTACTTAAAAAAAGACCTAGCCTCACCTTGCATATTCCTTGCAAATTCCTTGCAGAACTGCAAGGAATTAATGCTATTCTAATTTACTCTACCAAAAAGTCAAGAGCGAAATTGTATATTTTTCTGAAAAGGGATTTTTTACCGAATTTCGAGTTATAAAAAATCAGATTGCATCAAATTAATAGGAAACGGAAACATGCCAAATGGCGATTTTGGCGCCTCATAATCCAAGTACACTTCAAAAAAATCAGGGCGGAAAGAGGTTGTGCAAGATCACATTCTCCAAGCTCAAGAAACAGTAAGGCCAAATGATAATGAAATACGCCGAAATTAGTTAGTTGTCAGGAGGAGATATTCCATAACGAAGATTATTACTACCTTGCAATACTAACAGGCGACATTTCGATATTGAAAAGCACAAATCATCCAGCCTGTGCTAAACTTGCGTTAGAAAATATCCGATAAATCGCAAACCTGTTGAAAAGCAGGGACGCAAAGTCATGGGTCTAAAGTTGTGAGAACACAACCAGGATCGCCAGGCCGCCGAAGATCACATAATTGTGTTTTCATCCGCGGGTCTGGTAAAAGCCAGACCCGTTTTTATTTGAACCTTATCAAAAGAAGATCGTATCGATAAATCGCAAACCTGCCAAAAGGCAGGGACGCAAAGCTATGGATCTAAAGCTGTGATGACCCTACAGCCATGACCGCCAGGCTACCGAAAACGAGCTATCGAGATTTCAAACGTTTTATAAGCGCAAAAGATCTGGATGCTCAGAAGAAGGAATTTCTCATGGCATCCAAAGATCAACTCTCACAATTAAAGAATAGAATATTCGCAAGCACATTATTGTGCTTCCTGTTTTGTGCTTTTGCACTCCCGGTTCAGGTCTACGCAAAAGACACCCCAAACACACTCCCCGAACTAAATTCATTCATTGAAACCGTAAAGGACGGGGACGCCAA
>JAAXVE010000093.1 GCA_013335665.1 Candidatus Falkowiibacteriota bacterium | reverse complement strand
CAGAAAAGATCCATCTTACCAAGGAAAAAGAAGGCAATATGCTTCACGGCAAGATCGAGTTGATTAATTTTATCGGTCATCTTTACGAATATATTATTAATTGCCATGGACAGAAAATCAGAGCCTATAAGAGAATTAAAGAACATGAGATCAAAGATAAATACAAGGTCGGTATGAGGGTTTACCTTTGGTTTACGGCTGAGAATACTTTTGCTTGGCCGGCTCCGGAAAACATTGACGATGAATTAAGCCTGGAATAATATCGGCTGGCTTTTTTGGAAAAAAGGACTAGAATACAGTATAACAGCCCATTTTACTGCGGACGTGGTGCTTATAGCGATTCTTTCTGCATTGCTAAGCCAAACCAAAACATCGCCAAGAAAAATGAGCAGAAAATAAGAAGACCTAGCATTTTTGCAAGATCTTTTTTGTTAATAATTTAAACAGTCAAAAACAAGTCAAAGCTAACCAATATGGAGAAGCAACAACTAGAGCCTAAGAAAAGGGAAAAGAACTTATATATTTCATATATAAAAGGCGTCGCAATTATCGGCATAATTCTCATCCACCTCATTGATTGGTCGAACATGGTTTTAACCTCGACAGGTGATACTTTTAAAGACCTGCTGCAAATAGCCGTTTTTCTCTTTGTGTTCACATCTGGAAGCGTCGTTTATTTCGCCTATGGCCACCGTTCTTTTGCGGAACAGACAAAACGCCTTCTTTACCGCGGCTTTCAGATTATTTTTCTCTATTACTTGTACAGCATCATTAAGCTGCTTGTATTTGATTTTTCCACCGAGCCTCTTTATTATCAGTTTACAAATAAAAATGCTTTGACGATTATCGACATTCTTTTATTCCGCAGTTTTTCGGTCCCGATAGCCATTCTTATTACTTTTGCTTTTTTGTTGTTCGTTTCACCCTTGATTTTGCTTGTCCAAAAAAAATCAAGATACCCGAAAGTTGCGATAGGTTTTATGATCGCAGTCGTTTTTATTATTAATTATTTCACTAACGCCCAAAGCACCACCGGGCCAGTCATAGATTTGCTTTATGCCAGGGGTAACGTCCTATTTCCGACAATGTTGTGGCTAACACCTTTCCTTATCGGCTTTTTCTTAGCCTTAGCTGGTTTTGAAAAACAAAAAGGAAAAATCTTTTTAGTTAGCGGCGCTCTTGCCATAATTTCTGCGGCATTACTTGCTAAGGGCGGCAAATCATTGAAATTATCAGATAACGAATTTCCGCTTGCTCCATATTTCATATTTTGCAGCACTTTCGGGCTTTCACTCCTGCTTTATTTTTTCAGCTTTCTCGAAAAACTTAAGAACAGGATTGTGATCTCTTTTATGGCAATTCTTCGTTTGCTGGGAGATGACACTTTGTACCTTTATCTCTATCAATGGGTTATAATCGATTGTACTATCTGGATTTTTCCCAAGCGACCGACCTTGATCTGGCTGACAGTTCCTGCTTTTTTCGTTTGTTATCTTTTGATTAAAAGGAAAAAACTGCTGGAATATTATTACATGCAATTAAAAACAGCCTAATATTGCTATTAGCATAGCCTTTTGATATGTTGAAAAAAGCTATGTGAAAAAGTTTATGGAAAAAATATTCATCAAAAACAGGAAAGATCAGAAAATATCTGTTATTTTGGAGTTGGTAGAAGGTTATGTGGGGCGGCCAGTCCCATCTAGAAGAGGTTAAAAATATATTAGCTGATTGGATAAGGAACTTATAAATATATTTATATGGACGACAAGAAAGCAGCTCAAATATTAATTAAACTCCTAGAAAAAGATTTGCTTAATGAGGAGGAGCGGGAAGCGGTGCAATCAGCCATCGGTATTTTTAGTTGGACTTCGTTGAATAAGTCCAGGTTGGAGAGGAAGAAAGAGAAAATAAAGAAAAGCGCCGAATGGGCTTGATTTCTGCTCAGTAGATTTCCAATAACCAAAGAGTTAAAAAAATAGCACATCTTGCTATTTTTTATCATTAACGCACTTTATTAAGAGGAAAGAGACATAGTTATCAATGCTTTCAATGTACTGCTTTGTGATGTTTTGTGATAAAATGTAGATATGGATAAGAAATTTATTGATTTTTTCAGGAGCTCCTATGCCCAGCTGTCCGGCATTCCGATTGGAAGGCCTGTTTACGATGGCGAAGTGTCGGAAGATTACGAGGTAAGCATTCCGATCAAGTCTTTTACCAAGCATGGGTTGGTGGCGGGCAGTACCGGCTCCGGCAAATCTAGGGCTATCCAATTGATTATTGAAAAGTTAAGCGAGTCCGGCGTTTCGGTGTTTTTGAGCGACATCAAGGGCGACATGTCAGGCTTTTGCGTTAAGGGGGATTCTGAAAAAACCAAGAGAAGGGCTGACTCTTTGAATTATCCTTTTGCGCCCAAGAGTTACACAGCGAATTATTGGGGCAATCAAGAGGGACTGGTAAGTTTCAGAATCAGCCTCAATGATGTCGACTTCGTGATTTTGGCGAAATTGCTTAAGCTTAATCCGACACAGGAAAGTCATTTGGGCCTGGTTTATAAATATGCCAAGGACCAGAAGATCGGGATAAAGAACTTGAAAGATCTTAGCGATCTGGTTTCGTACCTGATCAAATATCCCGAAAAGAGCGTCGGAACCAGCAAGTCCAGTTTGAGCGTTATTTACCGAAATATCAGCAATCTTGAATATGGCAATCTGGATGAGTTTTTTGGAGCCCCATCTTTCGACGTTGGTGATTTTTTGACGGGAGCTATAAACGTTCTCTGGTTGCAGAATTACCAGAAGGAAAAGTATAACACAGGCGATCTGGTCTCTTTCTTTTTGTACAGGCTTTACAGCGAGCTGCCTGAGATCGGTGACACGGAAAAGCCAAAGCTGGTCGTCTTCATCGATGAAGCTCATCAAATATTTGATAAGGCCAATGGCAACTTGATTGATTTGATGGTTGCGATCTTAAAGCAGATCAGATCAAAAGGAGTGGGCATTATTTTTAATACGCAAAACGCCGAAGATATTCCAGAAAAGATATTAGAGCAGCTCGGTCTGAAGATTCAATTTTCTCTTCGTTCCTTTTCGCAAAAAGAGTTGCAAGAAATCAAAGGGACTATGAGTTCATTCCCTGTGAACGGATTGTATGATTTGAATGAAGAGATAAAGTCATTGGAGAGCGGGACCGCCTTCGTTTCCGTTTTGAGCGAAGCTGGTGCATTATTGCCTCCGGTAAAGACAATGATTTACCCGCCGGCTAGCCTTATGGACGCTCCGTCGTTTGCGCAAATCAAGTCTGCTAGCGATCAGAGCCTTGCAGCCAAATATGGCGAAGCGGAAAAAAGCAGCTCCATCGAATTGGGGTCGCCGCTAGACAATATTACGGTTTCAAGGGGCGGGAAGTGGCAGATGAATACTTATATGCAGCGTAAAGAGGAGCAGAAGGTGGCGAGGATCGTCAGGAAGAAGCATAGAGACATTAAAAAATTCATGTATTTACTGATATCTGTTCTTGGAATTTTTGCTTTGATACTTTTTCTCCTCTTGATTTATAAGATTTTGGGGCGGCTTAGTTAGTTGCATACTATTTGCCTCGCTGAGAGTATTAGCCGGATAATATAAAAGACACCTAATGCATGGTGTCTTTTATAAATTTTATCTTAATCGACATGATTTTATATTTTTATTAATGTATGAATAATTATTTAATTAAAATATACGTTAAGAACAATAAGTTTCCCACTCTTGACGTGATTGTCTGACGATAATTGCGCGGCTTTTTTATACTTAAAAAATTTGAATATAATTCAGGCGCGGTAGATTAGTAAGAAAAAATAGTAAAAGGCGCCAGTATTGACAAAAATTATAAAATATGTTACTAGATAAGGTTGTACATACGCCCGAAAGGGTTAAAAAATGAAAAGGAGACAAATGCCGTGGAAACTAGAAAATTGACTTGGGTCGAGCGTTTTGCAGTGCCACTGTACATGATCATTTATTTCGGGCTGTATACAGTGGTTTTTTTGAGACTTTCACATTCTGATGACATCAGGATCATCACTGTCGCATGGGTTGTATTCATCGCGGGTAGCTTGATTATCATTCTGCAGCTTCGCAGGACGATTTTCATGAATTCCGTAAAGTTGAATTGCATGAGTGTAGGA
>JAAXVE010000092.1 GCA_013335665.1 Candidatus Falkowiibacteriota bacterium | reverse complement strand
AAGTCTCAAAGCTACATGTTTCACGCCCCTGAGCAGAAAGTCGCTTATGCCGAGCTTGAGTATTCTCCCCATGATAGATTTGACGGCTATTTGCTTGTCGGGTCGATCCATAGCCATGGTTCGGGTATGGCGCATCATTCGACGGGGAGCAAGTTTTCTGATTATGATGATGAAGTCACCTTTGACGGCATGCACATCACGATTGGGAATATCAATTCCAGGGTTTTCAGTGTCAGTTGTTCCATTATGGTTAACGGCAAGCGTTTTATGCTTGATCCATGCAAATATCTTGGCGGAATCAAGGAGGTTCCGATCAAGGTTCTGACTGCTATTCCGCTTTCAGGGGATGGTTTCGTGTGGAATTACACCGACCCCTACTGGGCTCCGAATTCCGGGTTGAAAAACTGGTACAATCTTTTGCCAGATCTTTCCAATCGGCCAGAGGACGTTCAGGAGGGAGTGGCGGCGAGAATGCAGGGGCTGTCTGATAGATTCAGCTACTGGACGGCGACCGGACGCTCGCTAGAGGATGACAAGAAAGAAAAAGGAGACATGAAAAAGGCGGTTCAAAGGCTTGGCAACCCATTCGATCAGAGAATTCCTTTGTTTTTTTCATTGGATGCCAATGATTTGCTATCGGTGCAAGTGCCGCGTCCGGTTGAATGGCTGCAAAATGTCAGCAAGTTAAGGAAGTTCAACATCATATCGTATGCAAAAGGAGGTTGGAGATGGGTGATAGATTCAATATAAAAGTAATCGGTTTGGGGGCAGGAGGAACGCACCTCGTGCACTTTCTTGCACAATTTCTGTCTTTCAGGAGCGAAGAAACGATCATAACCTTGATTGATGGTGATTCATTCGAGCCAAAGAACTTTCAGAACCAGCGTTTTCGTTCGCTTGGCAAAAAAGCCGAGTTGAAAAAGCATGAATTGCGGGATGAATTCGACAGCCTTCGCTATCGGTCAATCTCGGAGTATGTCTCTATTGATAATGTTCATGAAGTCATTGAAGAAGGGGATATCGTTTTTCTTGCAGTCGACAATTACGCGACCATGTCTCTCGTCAATACCTATTGCCGTCAGCTGGATAACGTGGTCTTGATCAGCGGAGGGGTTGACGAGAATCATGACAAAGAGGGCGATGTCTGCATCTTTATCCGTCGAAACGGAAATGATTCAACTCCTGATATGACCTATAAGCATCCGGAAATAGCAAACCCGAAAGATAAGGCACCATTTGAAATGGGTTGCGATGAGGTAATCAAGTCGCACCCCGCCCGTTTAGGAACGGTCCTAGCGGTTGTGAGCTGGATGATGTCAACCTTCATGAATTACCTCGAAGGGAGCATTGATTATTACGAAATCTATTTCGACACCTCGAGTGCGAAAGTACGCAAAGTTCTCATTCCTGAGAACTACTACCTGTAAGGAGGATTTCACCATGGCACATTTGAAAGTTGTAGCAAAAGGCGGCGAAACACCAGCGGCAGATGACCGTTTAAAAGTTGTTGAGCCGATTTCGACAGAAGGCAAAGTCAAAGTCACCGTTATTATCGGAGGCGCAAAAAGAGAGTTCTTTGTCATTGAAGAGAGCCGCTTCTCCGAGCTTGTCAAAGATGTCGGCGGCGACCTGAATCTTTTCGGCAATGAGATTATCAAGGTCGATGACATCCTGATGGACTATGACTATCGCCTCAAGGAAGGTGATGAAATCGTGGTGATGCTGGCCGAAGTGACATATGGTCCGAATACCCGCGACGTTAGCGAGTATGTGGGGCGCTGTCTCTCGAATTGTCTTGAGCGTTGCAGGCAAGCCCTGAATATTCCGGCTGACAGCAATATCGAGGCCGAGGTAAATGGTAAAAAGGTCGCGCTCGACCACATTATCGGCGTAGGCGACCGGATTGAGCTTTCCAAGCAGAAAGGCCGGAAGCTTTAAGCCGGCAAAATAATCTGTTCATTCATTTAAATGGCGGCAGCATCTCGCAAGATATGCTGCCTTTTTTTATCTATAAGTGGGGTGTTGCATATTTAAATAAAATGTTCCCCTTGACAATTTTTAAAATTCATGTTTTACTTTAACCAAGAGTAATAAAAATGTTTTTAAAAAGAGAAATAGTCGAGTTTCCAGAAAATATTTGATTTGCCCAACTTACAAAGTAAAATTTTACTTAAATGAACGGAGTCATCAAAAAAAAGACTGACAAGGGTTTTGGATTCATTACCGTTGAAGGTCAGAGCAAGGACTTATTCTTTCACAGCAATTCTTTGGTCGGCGTAGGCTTTGACCAAGTTAATGAAGGCGACAATGTCACTTTCGAGACAGAAGAATCACAGAAAGGTTTAAGCGCAGTTAACGTTAAGCTTGCTTAATATTTTCTCGATAAAAACTCCCGGCGTAAGCCGGGAGTTTTTTTATTTAAATTTGTTGTTTTCTACTGTTTCATGAGGCGATTAATTTCGCTGTTACGTCGCGCATTATTCTGGGCATGAAGCACGACTACTATGCGGTCATTGCCTGACTTGTTCAGGCGCAAAGCTACATTCATCTTCGCTTCGGTAAGATAGCCTACCTTCATGCCGATCGGTTTCATGGCCAAGAGACTGTTGTTGCGGCTTAGTATACTGACCCATCTGCCGGTGTTCAATACTTTGAATTTATACGAAGGAAGCCTGCTAGACTTGCTGATCGAAGTCTTAGCATAGGCAAGGCGTGCAATGACGGACATTTCTTTGGCAGTGCTTAGGTTGTTAGGATCTATGCCTGACGGTTCTGTGAACTTGGTTTGGCGCAAGCCAAAAGCTCGAGCTTTTGCATTCATTCTTTGAACAAACCTTGTCCGGCTGATACCTGACTTGTCAACTAGGGTTATGGCGGCTTCGTTCGATGAGGCTATCAGCATGGCGTGCCACAGGTCATTCTTGGTAATCTTGTCGCCAGCCCTCAAATTTATCTTGCTGGTTATGTCGCCAGCCTCTATATATGGATCAACGTAATTGAGCTCGGCTTGAGAAATGGTGACCGTTTGGTTTAAGTCTATTTTCAGATCCAGTAGGACAAGGGCGGTCATTAATTTTGTCAAAGAAGCAACGGGTAATACCTGGTTGGAGTTCTTGCCACCGATCAGTTGCCCCGTGTTGGCATTAAGCACGGCACTAGATAAGCCAAGATTTTCATAAGGATTGCTAGTGGAGGCGGCGATGGCCGGAGTAGAATAACTGAATATGACGCCGAGTAGGGAAGCTAATATAAGAAAATTTTTGCATTTTTTGAAGGAAGCCTGTTTAAACATGGGTTTTTAATTTTTTTAACCTTTTTATTTTAGCACAATTTATGTCTTAAATGAAAGTGACATTTCTTCTTTACTAAAAAGATTCTCCTAAGGTATAATTTTTATATGATAAAAAATAGACCAAAATTTAAGACCCCTGAAGAATTGCAGAAGCAAGTCGGTGATGCCGAAGAGCTGCTTGGTGCGAAGATTATGCCAAGGGAAATTAATAATGAAGCCTTGGTGTCAGAAATGAAAGAAAAATACGGAGCGAGATATGGCGTGTACTTGCAGATGCTCAGATCCCGTAGAAACAAGCGAGAGGGTAATATAAGTGAGTACACCAGGGCTAAAAACATGATTCAAGCATTGAATAATTTGGATTTGTATGCTTTGAGGCATCAATATGATAAAGAAGGTAGGATTTTAAGAGATAGGCAATTTGATGTCTTTTCGGACATAAGCAAGTTTCTTGAAAGTGGCGGGCAAAATGGATATATTAAGCTGCCTACAGGGGTTGGTAAGACTATCTTATTCTCACAAGTAGTTGAATCAATGGGGCTTAAAACGATGATTGTAGTGCCTTCAAAGATTTTGGTTGGTCAAACTGGAGAAAAGCTTGAAAGCTTTACGGAGTTGGAGTATGGAAGCTATTTTCAGGATGAAAAGGATGCATCTAAACAGGTTGTCACGATAACATATCAATCGCTTGGCAGGGCAATCGACGAGGGCATTATCAATCCGAAAGACTTTCAATTATTAATTCTTGACGAAGCGCATAAAGCATTGAGCTCCAATAGACAAGAGCTGCTAAAGAACTTTGATGCAATCAAGCTTGGTTTCACTGCAACTCCCAAGTATTCTGAAGAAAAACATTTGAAAGATCTTCTTGAAAACGAGATACATAG
>JAAXVE010000208.1 GCA_013335665.1 Candidatus Falkowiibacteriota bacterium | reverse complement strand
TCACCAAAATATCTCAATATTCAAAAGTCTGTCAGGTTCAAAAATTAGCATCAAAAAAAACAATAAAACTAAATAATACAAAAAAGCAAGAAGACCATCTTTTTGCTTTTTTGTATTATCAAGATTATTTTTCATAATATTTATTATATTTTGATATGTAGTCCGCAATGTGCTATAATAAATATATGAAGAGTCCCATGCAAACTCTTAAAATCACCAAATGGCTAGTAATCCCCACCGTGCTGGGGTTGTTTGTGTTTGGCGCTTTCCTGACTTGGGGCAAGGATGACACTGATGTCTCAAATGAGATAAATAAGCTTAACCGAGAGATAAAGCTAAGACGGCAAAAAGCTGAGTCAATACAGAAAAAGCAGGAGGAGTATACCGCAGCTTTAAAACAGAAACAGAGCGAAAAGTTGGCCTTGATTGACGAGCTTGGTTTATTGGATAACCGCATTGCCGCGACTCAACTTGAAATTGAACGCTTGCAGACAGAGATGGATCAGACAACTCTTGAAATCAAAAAGACTGAGCTTGAAATTTCCGGCAAGGAAGAGGATATTTCTCGTGACAAGGACCATGTCAGCACCGTTTTGCGCTTGCTTTACAAGCAGGACCGCACCGATGCATTGGAAGTACTTTTATTAAACGATTCCTTTTCTGAATTTTTGAATCAAGTCAAATATTTGGAGGATGTAAACCAGGAATTGGCTCAGGGGTTAGAGTCCTTGAAGCGCAATCGCGAAGAATTGGATCAAAAAAGAACCGAACTGAAAGAGCGCAATGATAAGCTGACCAATTTAAAAGCCGATCTTGATAAAAAAGTAGCCTCGCTGGAAACCGAAAGGGAAGGCAAGAATTTTTTGATTGATCAAACGGCTCAATCTGAGGCCGAATTCGAGAAGCTTATCAGTCAGGCAAAGCAAGAGCAGTCGCAAGCTGCAGCCGATGTTGTTGAATTGGAAAGGGCGGTGCGTAACAAGTTGTCACAAAAACAGCAGCAAAAACTTGAGCTTAATCCGAGCGGCATGATCTGGCCCGTGCCCAAGAATACTATTACTACTTATTTTCACGATCCTGACTATCCTTTCCGCTACGTTTTTGAACATCCAGCCGTTGACATCCGTGCAGCACAGGGAACTACCATCCGTGCTTCCGCTTCAGGTTATGTGGCCCGCGCCAAAGATGCGGGGATGGGTTATAGCTACGTTATGTTGATTCATGGCGACAATTTAGCCACGGTATATGGCCATGTTTCTAAAATACTTGTTGATGAAGATCAGTATGTTGTCCAGGGCCAGCCAATTGCAATTTCTGGTGGCACTCCAGGCACTCCAGGTGCAGGCAAATTAACCACTGGACCTCATCTTCATTTTGAAGTTAGGTTAAATGGTATACCAGTTAATCCGCTTGAGTACTTGCCGTAAAATTATATAAAAATAGCTAATATTAGATATTAGCTATTTTTTTGACAAATAGTTAAAAAGCTGTTAATATATATTCGCTATTTATAAATAGGAAAGGAGGGGTAGTTCATTTTCAAGAGGACAAATTATTATAGTGCTGTTTAGCGATTTTTTTACACACAGGGAGGTTTACTCATGAAAAGATTAGTTATGTTTTTCGCAGCCTTGTCTACGTGAC
>JAAXVE010000207.1 GCA_013335665.1 Candidatus Falkowiibacteriota bacterium | reverse complement strand
AATTGGCAACCGACTGATTCAACGCTTTCTTCGTCAGATTTTGCAGGGAATCGTCATATGGTCGCCGTTAGGACTGAAAGTGAGGTTGACTTAACCGCTTTTTCCATCAAGATCGACATGATCACAAAGTACGGTTTCTTGAATTATTTTTCTCCGACTCATTGGGGTGACCGCTTGCTTTTTGCGCGCTTCGGCCGTTTGGCAATAGAAGGAAAATACGCTGCAGCGATAGAAATGTTTTTGTTCGAGGGCAGTATGAGCGGAGGCAAGCTGGCTTCTTCAATCAGGCTTGAAGCCGAAAAGAGTAGGGGCGATCAGGCCAAGTCCTTAGCGCTTTGGTCCGTGTTGCCACAGACTTTTGCAAACGAGCTGAAAGTGGTAAAATATCTAGAGGCTAATCCGGGCGATTTTTTGGGCGCGCTGCAGCAAATAAAAGACCAGGTAGCCCGGTGGATTTTTGCTTATGGAGCTTCGTTGTTCAACGAGGCTTTGTCACATCTGGCGTCAAATAAAGGCGTTATAAATGAAAAACTGCCTTGGCCTTTTTCTCCAGAAGCTTCAGCTTTGCCGATTTATCAGGAGTTAATGCTCAGAGACCGCACCGACAAATACTTGGCTTCGCCTTTCATGGTTGACTCGCCACTGTTAAAAGGACAGGAAATGCCTGGCCGCATATTCCCGACTCAGCTAACTTTTAAGCCATTCAACCGCGGAATCGTTATCGATTGCCTGATGGGCGGTACGCAGACGATCCAACCCCTGCTTATGAATATTTTTAATTTGAATAACGCTCTGCCAGCCCCATCTTGGGCTGACTCAGGAGTTGTAGATATAAAAAAAATCCTTAATCAAGGGGATAATTCTGATTTGCTAAGCAGTTTCTTAGCCTAGGACTTACATGCAGAAAAAAATTAAAACTTCATCAGAAGCTCGTCGGTCACCGCATTTGGTTGATTTGACTTTGTTGCAAAATACTAATACCGATTCGGGGAGATTGTCTGCAGGTTCAAAAAGTTGGCGCAAGGTCATGGCGAATCCAGTGGTGATGCCCGACGAGATTGAGACAAAAGTTATCGAGGAGCCAGAGCAGATAGTGGAAGCAAAGGAAGAGCCGGAACCAGTGTCCGTTCAGGAAATTCCAGCCCCAATAAAACCTCGCCGTAGATTCGTGTTTAAGCGGGTGGTGAAAAGAATGTTTAACAGAACTTTTTATAGATTTTGCGTCGGTTTAGGCCATCTAGTGGTTGCTGCGGTGAGTCTATTATTCGCGCCAGCTAGATTGATCGGCAGGACCATGGGCTTCTTCCGTCAATATTTTGAAGACAAGTCAATCAAGCGCAGCCAATTACGTTTGGAACGCTTGGATAAATATCTGTCCGAAAGGCCGGTAGAGCAAGTTGGTAAAGAAAGGGAAATTGTGTCTGCAAAAGAACCTGAACCTATTCTTGAAGAGGTGACAGAGAGCAAAATTGAAGAAGAACCGTTTTTCGAATTGCCATTGACTCGAGCCATGCGCTTACGAACGGTCATGGCTTTCGCCCTCGTGCTTATCGTTTTGTCTTTGCCTCTTCGCGGCATATTGATGTACACCTCTGCTGCCGAGGTGGAAAGTAAGGTGTTAAATGCAGTCCGACAGGGAGTTTCCAATCTG
>JAAXVE010000091.1 GCA_013335665.1 Candidatus Falkowiibacteriota bacterium | reverse complement strand
CACTGTTATTGCGCTCAACCAAAATTCAAAAAAACAACTTGTTGCTCTTGGTCTCAATGATGAAGCTATAAGAGTCATCCAGCCAGGCATAAAACTACAGCAATTCACACAGCAAGACGATTTGTTCCATAACCTTGCCGATAGCACGCACGCCAACAAAAAATTCTTCACGATCGGCACTGTCACAAATTTGAACGAACACCAGAAGATCGAGTCGCTATTTCAGGCGATCAAAAAATGCTTATCTATAATTCCAAACATCCAACTTGTAATCGTGGGCGACGGCAAAGAAAAGAAAAATCTTTTATGGCTGGCAAAGAAAATGGAAATAGATAACTTGGTCTGGCTCGTCGGCAAACAGCAGCATCTGCGTAAATGGATTGATAACTTCGACATTTACATCACTTCCGATGACAAACTAACCTTGTCCGAACTTATAATAACCCTTAACGCCATGGCCGCTGAAAAACCAACCATCGGAAACGCTAATTCCGGGCTTGAAGATATTATCTACGAAGGCAAAACCGGCTATCTAGTCGATCTGAATGACAGCGAGGCCGTAGCGGACAAAATTCTGCTATTGCATCAGGATAAGGACTTACGCCGAACTTTAGGAAAGAAAGCATTCGAAAGGGTTGAAAAATATTTCACTTCCGCTAAAATGCTTGAACAGCTGGAAAAATTATTATAGGCGCCGATCGCATCATTGCTAATTTCTAGCAAACACCAGTAATGATTCGGAAACACTCTAACTTTAGGCAAGTAAAGACATTAATCTAGAAATTATCTATGGAATACATTATTGAAAGCAGTTATGCAGGTGAGCGTTTAGACAAATATCTTAACGCCATCCTCCCTGACCGCTCCCGCAATCAAATTCAAAAATCTATCAAAAGCGGGAAGATAACCGTTAACGGTAAGAATGTTACGCCACATCATTTTTTACAGGAAGGTGATCAAGTCGTTATTAACGAAAAGGAAGAAGAAACGCACGTTGCCGAAGAGCCGAAAGCGGTAAAAAAGAAAATAACAATACCTGAAGTCCCCGTAATCGCTGAAACTGATGACTACATCGTAATCAACAAGCCTAGCGGACTGCTCGTCCACGATGACGGCACCAAGCTTGAACCCACAGTAGCTGCATGGCTTCTAAAACACGCTCCAGAGGCCGCCACGGTCGGAGATGACCCGGAGAACCGCCCAGGCATCGTACATCGCTTGGATAAGGACGTCAGCGGCTTGATGGTTGTCGCAAAAAATCAGAAATTTTACGATCATGTAAAAAAACAATTTCAGAAACGCACGACTTTAAAGAAATATTCGGCCTTAGTTCATGGCAAGATTGCTCGGGAACAAGTCATAATCAATTTTGTTATCGAACGTGCCGCCAGCGGCCACAAGATGGCTGCCAGGCCGACTAACCAGGAAGGTAAGACAGCTGAAAGCGAAGTAACGACTGTTAAAAAATTCATCAACTACACGCTGGTCAAAGTCCGCATCAAAACCGGTCGCACCCACCAAATCCGCGCTCATTTAGCCGCTTATGGCAATCCGATCGTTGGCGACAATCTTTACGGAACCAATATCGCCAAAATCCACAACAAAAAACTTGGCACCGAAAGAATATATCTGGTCTCCGACGAACTGTCATTTAAAGATCTTGATGGAAACAAACAAGTTTTTACGATCGAACTGCCCGAAGCGTTTGAAAAAATGCTTCAAATCATTAAATAGCATCAAGTCCTTAGCTAAAATTAATATGATCATCTCTTTTGGCGGCAACGCCGGGTCTGGAAAATCAACCATCGCGAAGATGCTGGCCGATAAACTTGGATGGCCACGTTATTATATTGGCGGGCTAAGAAGACAAAAGGCCGCTGAGCGAGGTTTGACTTTGGCTGAATACAACAAGCTTGGAGAAACCGACCCTGCCACCGACTTCGAGGTCGATGAATATCAGAAAGAGCTCGCAAAAGGAGAGGACAATTTCGTTATTGAAGGCCGCACCTCCTGGTATTTTATTCCTCAATCCTTAAAAATTTTTTTAGATGCCGATCCTGATGTTGCCGCACAAAGAATTTTGTCCGACATGCAAAGCAACAACCAGCGAAACGAAGGAAACGCCAGCACCCTTGCCGAAATAAAAGCCATTGCCAAGGAAAGGAAAGAAAGTGACACTAAACGTTACCGCCACTATTATGATATCGATGTTTTTGATCCGAAAAACTTTGATTTCACTCTTGATACGTCAAATTTGACACCAGATGAAGTTTTTAGCATAATATACGAATTTGTCCAATCAAAGCTCGAGAGAGTTGACAAATAGCTTGGATTATTATAATATCTCATAAGTAATTAATAAGCCTATTTTTAGCCCCTGAATAGAACCTTGGTTCTATTTTTATATTCTGTTTATTAGGTGCCTAACCGCCCGAATACTCCCGAATATGGCTTAATTTAAAGAAATATATGGCAGAAAAGAAAAAGGTCGCCAAAAAACCACGAGTTGAAAAGGTGATCACAACCGACCTGGAGGCATTGAAGGAGGCCAAGGCTTTGATTAAGCCGGGCATGACCGTTCGTATCCACCAGAAGATCAAAGAATTGAACACCAAGAATGAAGAAAAGGAGCGTGTTCAATATTTTGAAGGCATCATCATTGCTAAGCGCAACAACAAGCTGACCGGTGGCACTATTACTGTGCGCAAGGTCTCTGATGGCGTAGGCGTAGAAAAGATTTTTCCGATCAACTTGCCGACTATCACCAAGATTGAGCTGAAGAAGCAAGCTGAAGTGCGCCGCGCTAAGCTTTATTTCTTGACCCGCGGTTACAAGAAGAAGTTGAAAGAAAAGAAGCTTTCCTAAAAACAATCCTGACTCTGTCCTTTTAGGGCAAGTGGTGAAATGGTAGACACGCAAGCTTGAGGGGCTTGTGGCAGCAATGCCGTGGAGGTTCAAGTCCTCTCTTGCCCACAAGAAACAAGACCCGACAGAGTCATTTTGGACGCATAGCTCAGCTGGTTAGAGCACTTCGTTTACACCGAAGGGGTCCTAGGTTCGAATCCTTGTGCGTCCACAATAATAAAACCCGCTATTAGGCGGGTTTTATTATTACCTGCTAAACATATGAATTTGTTTAGGTTGGCTTTTCTGGTTTTCCTGCTAAAATGTAACCATGACTTACGAAACTCACTCAGATCAAGAGACATTTGATTTGGCTAAAAACTTGGCAAAGGATTTCAAAGGCGGTGATGTTATCGGCCTTATCGGCGATCTTGGTGCAGGCAAGACTGTGTTTAGCAAGGGCTTGGCAGCTGGACTTGGGGTCACTGAGATGGTGACCAGCCCCACTTTTGTAGTAATGAAAGTTTATGAATGCCACAACAACCCCTCAATCAAGCTAATGTGCCATATAGACGCCTACAGGCTTAATAATGAGGTCGAACTTGTTAATATGGGTATTAGTGATTACCTAAAAGAACCGGACGCAATAACCGTTATTGAGTGGGCAGATAAAATAAGCACTCTTTTACCAAAGGAAACTACCAATATTAGCATTATTCATTCAGAGCATGGTCGTAAAATCACTGTACAATCAAATGGATAATGTTTGACATTTTTAAAGAAATGTGCTAATATATAATAATTATGAAAGAAATTGCACCATCTTACACAGAAAAAACCGAAACAGCTAAAATTGATTACCTTGACCTTTCATACCAAACAGTTGAAGATGAGATACCTTTGGGATTGCAAGGTTTTTGGATAAAAGAGATAGAAAAAACCGAAGATCACGAAACTATATATAATCGGATATTGGAGGCCATACAAAAAATACGCAGGAACAATTCGGCGGAAATCTCAGACGATGACTATATAATTAATTTTGCAGCAGAAATACCGACTGAAGTAGAAAAGCGCAAAGCGCAAATCCTGCAAGACATAAAACAGATTGTCAGAAACCAGCCAGAAATAATCGGGGACGGCAACACTGCCGTCGTCTATATAAAAAGACTTGAAAACAACAAAAAATCAAAATATTGCATAAAAGTCATAAACAACACGAACGCCCCAGACTACAAAAATAATAACGATATAAAAGAAGAATTCCGATTGCTTGAAAAGGTTTGCAAAATTGAAGTCGACGGAGTCAGGGCTTCACAACCTTATGCCTACGTGCAAAACAAGGGTGTGCATTTCTTGGTCATG
>JAAXVE010000090.1 GCA_013335665.1 Candidatus Falkowiibacteriota bacterium | reverse complement strand
GGCCGCGACTGGGTGATATATATACTGCCGTTCTCGTATGCCCATTCGATGTCGCAAGGAAAGCCGTAGTGCTTCTCGATATTAAGACATGTCTGCGCCAGCTTCTTAATTTCGTCATCTCCGAACTTCTGCAATTCCTGCCTTGCCTGCGGCACTGGCTGTTCGCTCGTTCCCTCCGGGCTGCGGACGATCATCATTTCTTGGCTGGAGATATACTTGTCTTCGATTTTTAGAGTGTCTTTAGTAACTACGTAGGAATCAGGCGTTATCATGCCGCCGACGATGGCTTCGCCCAGGCCGTAACCGGCCTCAATAATCATCTGGTTGTAATCCTCGGTTACCGGGTGCACCGTGAAGGCGATGCCGGAAACTTCAGACTGGACCATTTTCTGGACCACCACTGCTACCGAAACGTGCTGCTTGGCCATGCCCTTCTCGATGCGGTAGAAGATGGCACGGGGAGTGAAGAGCGACGACCAGCACTTTTTGACCGACTCTAGCAGATTGTCGCTAGTCACATTCAGGTAGGTCTCAAGTTCGCCCGCCCAAGAGGCGTCTGAAGAATCCTCGGCTGTTGCCGAGGAACGCACAGCCACCAGGGCTGCATCGAGCTTTTTGAATTCAGCCTCAATCTCTTTTTCAATTTTTTCTGGAATGGTTGCTGTTAAAACCAAATCGCGTATTTTTACTGATGCCGCGTCGATCGTCGAGTTGTCATTGATATTTATTCGCTCCAGTGCCGAGCTAATTTCCGCTGACACGCCAGCCTGCTCGACAAAATCGTCAAAAGACTGTGCCAGCACCACGAAACCTGGAGGCACCGGCAAACCAGCTTGCGTCATCTCGCCCAATGAGGCGCCCTTGCCCCCGGCAATGGCTGCATCATTTTTGGAAATACTTTTAAAATTTTTGCAAAACATATCTATTATTGAATGTTAACCTTCTTCTCGATGAAATTTTTCGCTATCTGACGGAACTCGTCATAATAAAAATTATCCAGCATTTTCTCTAAAAGTCCTATCATCTGACCCTGGTCCTTGAACAGATTCTTTGACGCGAACAATCTTGCATCATTGTACCTATCCAAAGAATCTATGTCATGAAAAACTTTCTTATTATCAGTATTATAAACGCTTGAAATATCCAATCCTTTCAATTGGTCAGCGTCATGCATGCTGACAATTTCAACTATTTCGACGGTTTTATCAGTTTCGTATCCTATTTTCGACAGGATGTCATGCGCGATTTTAGCCCCAGCCAACATGTGAACCAATTTTCCATTTTCCAATTTTTCAGAACCGGTAATGAATTTAAAATGCTCAGGCATGATCGCGGCATGGCCAATGTCATGTAAAATAGCTGCAGGCACTAAGACATCCTTATCAAAACCCAATGACCCGTCGTAGTCCATAATCATTTTAGCAACTGCCGCCGCATGGGTGTCATCACCTGGACGGCCTTTTTCAAGAAACGGCAAGGCAGCGTCCCATATTCGTCGATATTTTTCCGTAAAATTAACTCTTATCATTTTTTATATTCTACTATTAACACCTAACTTAAACAAATAAACCTTGTCACAATGGTGAGACTATCCCTGTCCGCATGTCTAACCTGACTCTATCACCGCTTTTCAGCGTTTCTGTCGCGACTTTCGTGCCAATTATGCATGGTATGCCGAGTTCGCGGGAGACGATAGCTGCGTGGCAAGCAATACCACCCTCGTTAGTGATGATGGCCCTGGCTTTGCGCATTAATGGTACGAACTCGATCCTAGTCATGCTTGTTACCAGTATATCGCCTTCTGCGAATTTGTCGCTTTGCGGATTTGCCACGATCCTAACAACCCCCTCCACGACCGATCCGTCACCCTTGCTAGCGATCATTCCTTTAAGTTCGCTGCCACCCTCCACCCGTTTGGCTAGCTCAAGAAATTTCCACCCATCGCTGCCATAAAAAATTCTGTGTTTCTTGCCAGTTTCATAAACGACGAAACCGCCTTCCTTGCTTAAGCCATTATCCTTTGCTCCGTTACCCTGCAACAATCCGATCATTTCGTCGACCGAGTAAAACGCTGCTTCTCGATATGGCAGCCCGTAAATTTTTGCAACATCTTTTACGAAGGCGATCAGATAATAAACCTGCTTCATCATCCCCAGCTTTCTTCGATCGATCCATAATGCTGTTTTTCTAGAAAAGAATATATCGGCTTCATCCTCTTTTGAAAGCGTAAGCGACCCCATTATTTTCTTCTGTTCCTCTTTGATCTTTGCGAGACTGTCGTCGATTCGGTTAATTTCACCAGCTATATCAGAATTGCTAGCTAATTCCTTGGCCGAATCTTGCAGAAGCGTTTCTGCCGTGATAATTCCGGAATCGCAAAAATCGGTTTTTACCCAAAAGTATTGCCTTATATAATCATTAATCATTTCAGCCAATGATACTTCTGTCGCAGCTTTATCATATGCCCCGCTAACTATTTTCTCTTTTAGTTTCGGGTTAGTGGCAATGTAAAGGCACATTTCCAAAAACTTCTTTCTCTCCTGGTTAAGAACTGATTGCTCGGTCGGATGCGAAAGGATGCCGATGATTTGCTGCGCCTCCTCCTTGGAAAAGCCATGCCGTTTTTCAAAATTTGGCGCTACCTCATTAGAAATAACTGCGCCCTTATCCTCTCCGATAACGCCATAGTGCCACCACTCCCGCGACTTATCCACGAATTTCTTAAAACTGTTTGCCAAATCAGCAGAGCCATTTTTAAGCCCCGCCTGGTATTCGGCCCAAATGGAGTCGACATCTTCCGCCAGGCCTTCATGCGCCTCAATTTTTTTATCAAAGCTTTTCGGATCTTTCAAAAAATCAGCGTAAACTTTTTGAGCGACCTTATTCACATTTTTCTTGTCCAATAACTGATAAAAATTGTTCGAATCTCCATAAAAATAACTACAAACCGGCGTGTATGGCACCCCATGAACTTTTTCCGATTCGACATACGCTGCATAGACAATATCGGCTACGATGAAGACTGAATTTGCATTCTGTACGTCGATGTCATTGTTTTTTAAATATTGCTCAAGTTCTTCTTTGTTCATATTATTTTTCTAGAATATTAACAATGCCTTTGTTCGCATCAACCTCGACAAGATCGCCATCCTTTAAAACCTTGGTCGCTATTTTCGTGCCAATAATGCAAGGCTTGCCTAATTCCCTGCTGACGATCGCCGCATGACAAGTGACTCCACCCTCATCAGTCACAAAAGCAGCTGCCTTTTTCATCAATCCTAAAAAATCAGGCCTTGTCATGCCAGTAACCAATATCTCACCCTCATTAAACTCTTTTACATTGTGGGCATCCATAACAACCCGAACCACGCCCGTAGCTTTACCCTTATTGGCGATCATGCCTTTAACTTCCTGGCCATTGCTGATTTTTGGCAAAGCTCTTTGCAAGAAATCTTTCTCATCTTTGCTCGTCATCACCAACTCCTGATCATCAACATCGTAAAAATGCAACCAATTACCCTTGCGGCTCTCGAGGGGATAATCAGCCAGATGGGTCCGGCCGCTAAGTACGGAGTCCAATTCCCAAGGAAAAAGGTATACGACATCTTCATATGTGAGCGATTTTTGCTCGCAGAGATAGCGCAAATGCCTCCCGATATAGTAATTAGCGAGCAGGTTGTATTCTTTGCGCCGATCAACCCACCAAGCGATTTTTCCTAACCACAACAGATGCTCATAGTCCGCACTCTCAAAGATACTTCGCTCTTTGATTGCACTGCAAAAATCCTGATGTTTTTTAATCGCCAGCTCAAGCGCATTCAACTCTTCTTTCAAGACGTCGATGTCTTTCACTAACAATTCATCAAGCTTTTCTTTGAAATAATCCAGACTAAGCCCTTCGATGTTCTTGTAATTATTCTGCATCCAGTGAAAAGTCTGACGATGCTCATCCAATAATTTATCAAGATTTTGATCTTTGCTGGTCTTCGCCGTGATGGCAATCTTCAATAGGGATCTATGTTCGCGAGCATTGAATGTCTCGCCATACGGCTGTACCAGCACATTCATTTCATTCTCATATTTAGCGTACTTCTTGCGCAGATTGGCAAACAATTCTTCGCTAAAAATAAGAAAGCCATCGACGAGAGCGCCGATTATATATTCATTGTCATACAGCCTGATAAATTCTTCGTAGTTATCAAACAAATATTGCTCGCCTTTATCATCAA
>JAAXVE010000089.1 GCA_013335665.1 Candidatus Falkowiibacteriota bacterium | reverse complement strand
CAGAATTACAGACGCTTGCAGGATCGGCCAACTGATTACCAGCATCGGAGCCGAATACGACTAACCGATTTCCTGAAAGGAACATCTCATGGGGCTGGCCCTTAAACTCGATTTTGCCTACAATCTTAGCATCGACCGCGGGAAAGGCTTCAGCAATGATTAATTGCTGGCGATTGATAGCAAAAACGTATTTGCCATCAGTCTTGATAATATCAGCTTCATCAACGCCTTCGACCTGGGTATTGGTCTTGGAAAAGTCTGACTCGCCAGCTCCGCTTCCTGCGGCAACGTCTGCCACTGCTTTCGTAGTGGCTTGAGGCGCAGCTAACTCCGCTTTGCCGCCCCATAAGGCATCGGAAGCGCTGTTGAAAGCCATGTTCCGCACTCCAGAAATGCCGATAGAGTTAGTGACAAAAGAATTGCTGCTATTTTTTTCCATAAAAGCGACCAACTCTTGCTTGTCCTGGAATTTTTTGATTTTCGATTGGTCTAACAGTTGCTGCTTCATGTCCAAGGGAGCAGAGGTGGTAGCAACGGGCTGCTCAGGAGTTGGTGTTGAAGGGATTGGCTGTTTTTTCTGCCAAGGCATGGTGCAGCCTGATAAAAAAAAGACGCCGGCCAAAAGAATAACCGATCCGTAGCGATAATAACGCATTTGTTTCATAAGCTTATTTTATTTTTGCTAAAAACCTAATTTCGAGGCCTCCATTTCTATCCACTCATCCTGATCTTCATCCCACTTAAAAACATCCAACTTGTGGGTTTTTTCCTCATCACTGTAGACATATTCAACCACAGTTTCCGAACCAATGCGGTTGGTGTATTTGGTTTTTTTATCTAATATTACAGGCCTAGTTATAAATTCCAACTTCATGCGACCTAGAGGGCCCTTAAAAATAACGTAATGACACTCGCCAACCCCCTCGTCTTCACCCAAAGGCTCGTTACCCTCCTCAATTATACCGAAGCTGTCTTTTATCTGCCCCACAATCGATTGCCAACGTTCTTTTGTCATATGATTTTTGATAAGTATTTACAATATTATACCACAAACGCCCAACAAATCAAAAAAAATACACAACGAGATAATTTAGTGTCTGATTGAAAATTCGCACCCGCAATAATCCTGCCTATATAACCCTAACTCCCGGGATAAACAAACAGACTTCTTATAACCGTCCTGCTTTTTCCAGTCGCGATCTAGGAAACGGACACCAAATTCTTTGGCCGCTTCATTGCCCAGCTGACTGATGGCTGGAGCAGATTTATGAGGACTTATAGTCAAGGTCGTGCCAAAATAGCGGCAGTGCAGCTGTTTAGCCATTCGCGCTGCCGCCACTAAGCGCTCCCGATAGCAGATGATGCATCGACTGCCCCGCTCTGGCTGAGCCTCGTGACCCTTAACTGAATCGAGCCAATCATCATGGCGATATTTACCGACAATAAGTTTAACTCCAAGCTTACGGGCAATTTTGCGGGATTCGGCCAAGCGTCGATGATATTCTGCCTCAGGCGCGATATTGGGATTGAAAAAATACAAGGTAACGCGATATTCCCTTTTTAAGACCGAAACTAGATAAGCACCGCAACCTATACAGCAGATATGCAGTAATAATTTCGGTTTGCGGATTTCGCTGAAGTCCAACCAATAAACAATAACAATAGCAAGGACAGAGCCAAGCATCGCAGCTAAGGTGTCGAGGGAGGAAACGCTTCTTCCAGGAATAAATCCTTGAAAATATTCCAAAAGCGATGCATAAGCATAGCAAACAGCCAGCGTCACAGCCACGAGCGCCCGGTAGTGCCAGCTCATCCATGCCTCAATCGTTTCAATTAGAAAAAAAACCAAGCCACCAAAAAGAAGAAAATGGGCAAACTTATCATTGCCAGCAAATGCGACTGCGGCCGGAACGTGGGGCGAAGGCATGGTTAAAAGCTTGGCAATTAATAACAGCCAGGCAAACAAAACTAGCAGCTTAGTCCAGCGTATCATTTAATTTAACGAACTTATTATCTGATTAATTGCCTCTTCGGAAGATGTAGCGGTTACCTGAGGCACGAACATATCCGAGCTTGAAGCAACACCCTTATCTATAGCTTTTTGCAAAACCTGATTCCCTTGACCGATACCAGCGACTTTCTTCCCAGCTTTTCCGAATTGATTGACAAGCAGGTTTAACGAGTCATCAGAAGCGATCATCGCCATGCCTTCGCCACCGACAACTACCAGGCTCGAGTATTCTTCAGTTTTCAACTCGCTAGCAGTCTTTTTTACAGAATATTCCTTGCCGCTTGGCCCCTTAAAAACTCCCTCTTGTATTGAAACCAGGTCATAGGGCCGTTTGTCGCGTTCTAAGAACCTTATTGCATAGCCTAATTCCTCCTCTGAAAATTTATACGGAGCCATCAAGACTGCCACCTTTTTCTCAGGTTCAACAAGCGATTTCTGCATATTTGCTGTTTCACTCTTCTTGCACCCGGTGATGACGAACAATAAAACAAGCGAAGTGATGATGATCTTTTTAGACATATTTTTCCTTATTTTTTATCAAAGTATTACGAATCACTTTAACCACCTTCCTGTCAGTTACCAGTGGCAAGAGTTTGTTCTTGCTCGGTTTAATTGAGTAGGCGATTGCCATAGCGACTGATTGTTTCATTTCTAAGGTAACATGCTTAATGCCGCTATCAAGCAAGCCTCGGAAGAGACCTGGAAAAACCAAAGCATTATTGATTTGGTTTGGCAGGTCGGAACGTCCTGTCCCAACAATGCTCGCGCCAGCCCTGAATGCTGCTTCTGGCATGATTTCCGGATTAGGGTTGGCCATTGCAAAAATTATCGGCGCCGCATTCATGGACCGTACCATATCCTCAGTTAGAAGATCTGCCTTTGACACGCCGACGAACACATCGGAACCTACTAAGGCCTCTGCCAACCCGCCTTTCATCTTGTTTTTATTAGACTCTTTAGCCATCATTTTCTTGGACTTATTCAAACCTGGTCTTCCTGCATAAACGATTCCTATCGAATCAACGACGATAAGGTCGTCGACGCCTTGCTTGAGTAGTAAATGTGCTATGGCCGCACCTGCTGCGCCGGCCCCGTTTACCACCACCCTGGATTTATTTAAAACCTTTCCTGTAACACGACAAGCATTGATCAATGCAGCCAAGGTAATAATCGCCGTCCCATCCTGGTCATCATGAAAGACCGGAATAGAAAGCTCCTTTTCCAGTCGTTCCAATATCTCAAAACAGCGTGGTGCAGAAATATCTTCCAAATTGATCCCGCCGAAACTCGGGGCGATCATCTTGCAAAAACTTATTATCTCTTCAGTTTCTTTTGAAGCAATGCAAAGAGGTATCGCGTCTATGTTGGCGAACTCTTTAAAGATGACAGCTTTCCCTTCCATGACAGGCATCGCGGCTTCTGGCCCCAAATCGCCTAAGCCTAATATTGCCGTGCCGTCAGATATTACCGCAACCTGATTGGCGCGATTTGTCAATTGCCAAGACATTTTTGGATCACTATTTATTTCCCGGCACACCTCAGCCACCCCAGGCGTATAAGCCAATGCCAAATCGCCTTTTGACTTTAAAGTTACTTTCGATTTCATCTCGATTTTCCCCCGCTTCTTCTTGTGCAGGGCGACAGATTTTCTAAAATAATCCATATATTTTGTTTTTCCCAGAAACAAAAATGAACCAGGGCCATAGGAACGGCCGGCTAACCGTGGCAACTTGGGCGTCATTATTTGAAAATTTCCAGGCATAAAATTATTATTGCACCTATCAATTGTACCTTAAGTGAAGTCAAAAATAAACCCTGCAGACATATCACTGAATAGCTATTAAGCATTATGCAAAAAAAACCGCCGGGATACCCGGCGGAGTTTTTACCCCCAACATAGTTGCCTATATTCCTTTCCTTTAATAAACTTGTCCATTGGCCCGAAGTTTATTTTCACTCCATCTTTCAAACCCAATGCCGCCAGTAGTTGCGGCATAATATACAATGATTGTTCTATTAGCGCTTCATCGAAGGAAAAATCAAAGCCTTTAAAAAAATAAAGACTATTCGTTTCCGGCCAATACATACCCCGCAAAATTTCTTCAAATGCAAAATTTTCCAGCCAGCCCTCGCGATGGAACCTATCTATGTGCGATTCAGTAGTGCCTATTTCGGCAACCATGATCTTGCCATCCAAAACGCAAAACATCCTTCTTTTACTGTGGAAC
>JAAXVE010000088.1 GCA_013335665.1 Candidatus Falkowiibacteriota bacterium | reverse complement strand
TGTCTATACTGAAAAATTATCATTTACTGACATGGATTGTCATACTTCCATCGTTGATAGTAATGGAAGTTGGGTTGTTTTTATTTGCGCTTAAAGGCGTTTGGATAAAAGTAAAAATCAATGTGTATAAATATTTTTTAAGATTCAGGAGTTGGAGTTATATTCGCAGGGCCCGCCAAGAATCGCAGGCGCTGCGCAAGATCAAGGACCGAGATTTGGTCAGCTTGATTTCAAGCAACATCAGCTATCAGGAAATAGAGTCGCCAGCCTTGAAGTTTGCCAACCTTATTTTCGGCTGGTATTGGGCAGTTGTGAAAAGAATAATTATTTGGTAACACGATGGACTTAAGCATTATCATAGTGAATTACAACTCTGCAGCCAAGACTTTGGCTTGTTTAGAGTCGCTCAAAAAGGCAGACTTACAGGATTTGGAAGTGGAATTATTCCTGGTAGACAATAATTCTGATGAGGCAGTGGAAGAGGCGGCCAAACTAATTTGGCCAAGTTTGGATTTTGTTGGCAATGACAAAAATCTAGGAATGGGTGCTGGCAATAATGTAGGGCTGCGTCGCGCTAGGGGTGAATATGTCTTGGTGCTTAATCCCGATACTGAACTTAAACCTGGCTCGATCAAAACAATGATCAGATATCTAAAGAGTGATGAGTCGGTTGGCCTTGTCGGCCCCAAGCTCCTTTATCCTGATGGGCAAGAGCAGGATTCCTGCTTTAGGTACCCGAATATTTTCTTACCGCTTTTGCGACGCACTTTTTTGGGTTACTTTGCAAAGGATTATTTGGATAGTTACCTAATGAAGAATCTTGACATGAGCAAACCGCAGTCCGTCGAGTGGATCATGGGTTCGTGCTTAATGATTAGAAAATCCGTATTAGACCAGGTTGGATTTTTTGATGAGCGTTTTTTTATGTACCTGGAAGATACGGACCTTTGCCGGCGTATCAATAATGCCGGTTTTAAAGTAGTTTACCTGCCGACCGCAGAAGCGATCCACCATCATGGCCGCGCTTCGGCCAAACATCATTGGCTGGTTGCACCATTTATCAATAAACTAAGTCGCATTCATTTAGCCTCATTGGTCAAGTATATGGCCAAGTGGCATAAGTTCCAATAATCTTATGAAAATCAGAAAAGCCATTATTCCTGTGGCCGGTTTCGGAACAAGATTCCTGCCCGCAACAAAAGCTCAGCCAAAAGAAATGCTGCCCGTAGTTGACAAACCGGTCATTCAGTACCTGGTCGAAGAAGCGGTGGCTGCTGGCATTGAGGATATTATCTTCATTACTGGTCGAGGCAAGCGCTCGATCGAGGATCATTTTGACTATTCTTTTGAATTGGAACACAACCTTGTTGAGAAGAATAAAACTCAGTTATTGCAAGAAGTCAGGCGCATTAGCGATTTAGCTAAGTTTGCCTATGTCCGCCAGCCTGAACCTCTTGGCGACGGCCATGCCTTGTTGTGCGCTCGGCATTTGATTGATGATGATGAGGCTGTCGCCGTCCTTTTTGGTGATGACATAGTGGATAGCGAGGTACCTGCCATCAAACAGTTGATCGATGTTTACGAAAAATATAACAGCCCTGTTATTGCTTTGACCCAGGTCCCCGAGGATGAAGTGCAGAACTTTGGAGTAGTCAGCTCGAGCAAGATCGACGAAAGAACTCATCAGATCCATAGCTTTGTAGAGAAGCCGAAAAAGGAAGACGCACCTTCAAATTTTATCGCTGTCGGCAAGTATGTGATAACGCCATCAGTTTTTAAACATCTCGAAGCCTCTGTCAATGATAAAGGAGAAATCAGGCTGGCCAACGCTTTTGTGCGAATGTTGGAAAACCAGGAGTCTCTTTACGGGTATGAGTTCGAAGGCGAGCGCCATGATTGCGGCGACAAATTCGGTTTCGTAAGAGCGACGGTGGAATTCGGACTCAATCACCCTGAGATAGGAGATAAGCTTAAGAAGTACTTAACAGAAAAGATGTGCAAATAAAAAAAAGCGCCCGCAAGGGCGTTTTTTTTATTGTAGCTGCAGATTGTAAAAGCCAGGGGAGGAATCTATCGTGCCTGCAAAGTACAAGCTCTTAGCATCAGGTTTTATGTAAAAGCTATTGATCTTCTGACCTTTAAGCAAATCGATGGTCAGATGCTTTTCGCGGTCGTCTAATTCCAATGTGGTCAGAGAGCCGTCAGTAGTGTATATGATGTAGTTGCCACTCGGATGCCAAGAGGCTTGTTTGATCGGCTTGCCTAGACGGGTCAGGATATTCTTCTGTTTTAAGTCGGTTTCATAAACTGAAATTTCGCTATCGCTCCAGATGAGTAGCTTATTTTTGCCGACCCATTCTCCGCCACTGTAATTATTGATCGTATCAGCCAAAGGGGAATAGCCGCTTAGGTTGAAAATAAAAAGATCGTGGTTCTTCTTGTCGACCAGACCAATAGAACCGTTGGTCCAATCAGTAAAAGCAAGTTCATTACTGGCATTCAAATGGAACTCTCTTACTGTCTTAGCAGTATCAATGTCGTAGCCGATAATTTGCACGCCGGCATTCTTGGCAAAAGCGAAATAGGCGATTCCGTTACTGATAGAGTAATCGGCTAGCTTCGCGCCTTTGACAGAGTTGTTTGTTTGTTCTGGCAGGGAAATTTTTCGGCTGGTTCCGCTAAGAGTGTCAAAGCTGAAAAGCTGGTTGTCTTGCTGATAAAAGACAGTGTTGGAATCGGTGTCGTGCCACTTGAAGTTGGTGCCATTTTTTCCGATAGTCTTGTTAAGGTCAAACAGCGGAGTGTCCGTGGCCAGAGAGAATATCTGCTTGTTTACAATAAGGTTTTTGCTGTCAGGCGACCATCTGACGGTTTTGGCCTGTACCGGATATTTAACAACTATGGCCAAGGATAGCGGGTCAAGGATTTCGATCGAGTTTTTTGCAATCAACGCCAGATGGTTGCTATCAGGCGATATTATATAATCGGTCGTGTCACCAACGATTTTTTCTGGCAAAGCCTTTTTGAAAAGTATTACATCTTCTGCGTAAGTTGATTGACCCGGAAGGATTTGAAGTTTTTTCTCCCATGGCCAATAGCCAGGCTTCTCCATCTTTACTAGGTATTCTCCAGGAATCTGGTTTTTAATTTTGGCAGGAGTGCCAATGCTGGAACCGAGCCCGAAGAACTGGTTTACTAGCGATTCCTGTTTTTGATTATTTAAGGAGATTGTCGCGCCTTGTGGTTTTGTATCCAAAATCAGCATCCCTGTTATTGTCAGCGTGCGTTTATTCGGATTTAGTTGGTATCCGTTGGCGTACAATATTACTAGAGGAGTGATAATGAAAAAAGCAGCGACAAAAGTCAGGTATAGCATTCTTCTGGTTCTGTGGGTCATAACTAGTGGTCTTCTTTGTTAATGATTGCACCCAATTGGCGCAGTCTGGAGTCGATTTGTTCGTAACCGCGTTCGATCTGGTAGATATTATCAATAACGGTTCGTCCTTCAGCAATAAGTCCGGCAATAATCATCGCTATGCCAGCACGTAAATCCGGGCTGGTCAGGCGTCGGCCGTGAAGAGGCGTCGGACCGTTGACTACTACGCGGTGAGGATCGCACATGATAATGTCAGCTCCCATTTGCGTAAGCATGTCGGTGAAGAGAAGGCGTCGGTCGTAAATCGTTTCATGGATAATGGCACTGCCTTGTGCCTGCGTTGCCAGTACAGTGTAGGGTGACTGGAGATCGGTAGGGAAGCCTGGGTATTCATGAGTCTTGATAGAGTATGACTTAAGGTCCTTGCTGGCGGATATTTTCAGATAGTCATCACCCCTCTCAAAGTTGACGCCAATTTTTCGGAAAATTTGGAGGAGTATCTCGATATGTTCAGGTACGCAGTCAGATATCGTCAGGTTGGCCCCGCTAGCGGCTGCCAGAATTGCGAAAGTTCCGGTTTCAATTCGGTCGGGAATTATGCGGAAAGTGCCTGCGCCGATACTGTCGACGCCTTCGATTGTCATGGTCGGTGTGCCTGCGCCGCTTATCTTTGCTCCTTGCTGGTTTAGATATTCAGCCAATGCTATGATTTCCGGCTCGCAGGCGCAATTCTTCAGGGTGGTGACGCCTTTGGCCAGCACTGCGGTCATCATCAGAGTCTCGGTTCCGGTAACGCTGACAGTAGTAAAGAAATAATCGCAGCCCTTGAGCTCCTTAGCCTTCAAATGGTAGTAGCCATCCTCAACTGTAAGC
>JAAXVE010000087.1 GCA_013335665.1 Candidatus Falkowiibacteriota bacterium | reverse complement strand
AAAGCTTATTGCCTCATCTTTAATAAACTGCCCGACGCGCGTCCGTTCAAGCGAAGACATATAAGCACCGACATCTAGGGCCTCGCCCAAGTCCCTGGCCAAACTGCGAATATACACCCCTGGTCCGGTTACTACCTTAATTTTTGCCAAAGGCCAAGCGTATTCAAGCAGTTCGATCCCCTTAATTAAGACTTTTCTAGATTTCAGTTCCAAGGACTTACCTTTTCTAGCTGACTTATACGCCGGCTGTCCGTTGACTTTGATTGCGCTATACGCCGGCGGGACCTGCTCGATCTCTCCGATAAATCTTTTGAGCGCCAGTTCAAGCTGTTCGCGGTTAAACTCAACGGCATCCGGATAAGAGGTTTTCTCTCCCTCTTCGTCATCGGTCGTGCTGATCTGGCCGAAATGAATACCGGCAACATATTCTTTCTCACTCTCGACGATTTCGCTGATTTTCTTAGTGGCTTCGCGACCAACAGCCACGACCAAAACACCGCTAGCCAAAGGATCAAGCGTGCCGGCATGGCCGACCCGCCGCTCTTGGGCGGCGCGTCGCACAACATTGACCACGTCGTGCGAGGTCGGACCGACCGGTTTGTAGACGCCAAAAATTGAAGGGTTTTTTATTTCCATAAAGCTAAATTTACCTTATCTGTTACAAAATAGCAAAACAGCCCGATGGGGCTGTTTTTATTATCATAAATACATTCCGAAAAACTCCTTGCTGCGGCTATTTACCCAGCTTACCCATCAACCCGACCAGCTCCTCATCACTGTAAAAATCAATTACGACCTGGCCGCCCTTTGCCTTGCGGCGGATCTCCACCTTGGTGCCCAAGACCTCGCGCAGCTTCTGCTCTTTGTCCTGATCCTGCACATTCGACTGGACACGCGCCTGCTTGGTGCCGCCCATCTTGCGCGATTCCTTGGTGGCGTCATTGACTGACATGCCGCTATGCACGATAGTGCGGAACAAGGCGAGCTGCTTGGTGACCGTGTCCAACCCCAAGATGACCTTGGCGTGACTCTCCGTAATCGAACCATCGATCAAGCCTTTCTGAATCTCTTCCGGCAAGGAAAGCAAGCGTAGGCAATTGGCAATGCCTGGACGCGATTTGCTCAAACGCTTGGACAAATCGTCCTGGCCCAAGTTGAATTCGTTCATCAGCTTCTGGTACGAAATAGCCGTTTCGATCGGATTAAGATTTTCACGCTGGATATTCTCGATCAGAGCGATTTCCAGCATCTCATGCTCCTTGGTTTCGCGCACGATAACCGGCACTGTATCCAGTTTTAAAATCCTAGCTGAGCGCAAACGGCGCTCGCCGGCAATTAATTCGTATTCACCCTCCTTCTTGGTGACAATCAACGGTTGAATAATGCCGTAACGCTTGATTGAATCAACGAGTTCTTGCTGCTGCTGCTCGGAAAAACTTTTACGCGGCTGAAGATGATTAACTTTGACCTTGTTCGGATCGAGGTGCAATATTCTATCCTGCTCACTCTCGCTTACGGTCGCCACAATGGCTTCGCCTGAGTCGGTTGTAACTTTATTGACTTTTTGCGGGATGAGAGAACCCAGCCCCCTGCCTAAAGCTGTAGCCATACTATCTGATTTAAATTATTAATTTTGAATTATTAATTTTGAATGAATGATTAATGACTTAATTTTGAAACATTCGCGCATTATAAATTGATTCAAAATTATAAATTCAAAATTCAAAATTATTCCTGCCTATCTATTTTTCCAGTTCTAATATCTCTTTAGCTAAACGTTCGTAGGCCTTGCCGCCCTTGGAACTGTTGTCATAATGCAGAATCGAGCGGCCGAAACTTGGCGACTCGGCCAAACGGACGCTACGCGGGATGACAGTGCGGAAGATGCGGTTAGGAAAATACTGATAAAGTTCTTGCATGACCGACTCGGACAAACGATTGCGCTTGTCGAACATGGTAATGACCGCCCCCAAGATACCAAGTTCGGGCTTAAGATTAGCCTGCACTAAGTTGATCGTATTCAGAAGCTGGCTTAACCCCTCAAGCGCATAGTATTCACTCTGGATCGGGATCAAGACATCATCGGCGGCCACCAGGCTATTGATTGTCAAAAGACCTAAAGAAGGCGGCCCGTCGATTATTATATAATCATACTCATCCTTGATTTCATCAAGCATATTCTTCAGCCTGAATTCACGCTCATCCATACCGACCAGCTCAATGCCTGCCCCGGCCAAAGATAAGGTGGCTGGAGCAACGTGATAACCTGACTGCATCGTGCGCTTAACCACATCAAACAACTGACGTTCGCCCAAAAGCGCTTCATATATGCCGAATTCCAAATTCTTATGATCAATACCCAGCCCAGAAGTGGCATTGGCTTGCGGATCAATATCAACCAAAAGCACCTGCCGCCCTAAATGCGCCAAGTAAGCCCCCAAATTCACTGCTGTGGTGGTTTTACCCACTCCACCTTTCTGATTTACGACCGAAATTATCTTTCCCATAATGGAATCTTTAAACTAGGTACATTATAACCCAAGATTACCCCTTTGACAATTTAAAAGCACTTGTCTATAATATAATAAAACTGGCCAATTGCCTGTTTTTTTATGATTACACCTTGGACAAAAATCCAGGTGTAAACTAAATTTTGCCAATATTAGCCTCTTTAATAGAGGCGAGATCAAAATTACAAGCCTGGGTGGTGAAACTGGTAGACGCGCACGACTCAAAATCGTGTGGGAGTGATCCCATGAGGGTTCGAGTCCCTCCCTAGGCACAAAGTTAAAAACGTCCTTTTGGGCGTTTTTTGCTTTGTGTTTACGGGAGGGCGAGTGCCCTCAACTGAAAGCAGCCGATAACGTAATGCTAAGTAACTTGCCGTAACGCAAAAAATATCAAAACGCTTAAGGAATGACGGTGTAGGGCTTCCGCCCTGTTCGCCTGCCTGCCGGCAGGCAGGAGTCCCTCCCTAGGCACATAACCAAAACAACGTCTATTACAACGTTGTTTTGGTATCCGATCTTTTTTCTAATTTAGAAAGTTAAAACTCCGGCTCATCCCTGCTTCCCCGCCGATTAGCTAAAACATCGGCAATGTAAACACTGATAGCGGCCGCTACCGGAATAGACAGAATCGCCCCAGCCAGGCCACCAAGATTCAACCCCACTATAAAAACTACGATACTTATTATCGGGTTCAGCCCAATGGTCTTCTGCATAATCTTAGGCACCAAGATATTATTCTCAACCATCTGGATTATGTAATATGAAATTGCCACAAAAAGAGCCAAAAGCGGTGATTGGACAAAGGATAGGAAAATAGCTGGCAGTGCGCCCAAGGTTGGACCGATGTAAGGGATAGCCTCCGTAATACCAGCAATCAAGGCCAAGACCAGCGCATATTTTACACCTAAAATAGACAGCACTATCCAGACCATAAAAAATATCGTCAAACATAATATCATCTGGCCGCGCAACCATAAACCGATCTTCCTTTGCATCCGATTGATCAACTCCAAGACATAAGTCTGGTTCTTTTCCGGAGTCACGAGCCAAACTAAGCGCTTAATCGCGTTCTCCTCTACCGTCATATAAAAGGTTAGAAACAGCACCAATATCGAGGAGACTATACCGCCGAAAATATTGATAACAGCGGCCAAAATTCCAGGGGCTGCCTGAGAAAGGCTGCCGCTCAAGGAGGAAACGCTGGAATTAAAATTATCTAATAAACCGGTTTTTACAAACAAATTCTGCAAACTTGAAAATATCTGGCTAAATTTCAGCTGATATGCCGGAAAATTCTGACCGAAAACCGCTACTTCTCTGGCGATCGGCGGAGCAATAAAATAAAAAGCGCTACCAAGTAAAGTAAATAGAGCTAAATATATCAATAAAATACCGATGGGGCGCGGTACTCTCTTTTTCTGCAGCCAATCGACCCAAGGGTCAAGCGCGCTGGCCAAGACCAATGATATAAACAGAATTAACAAAATGTCACGCTCCAAATAAAAGACGTAAACCAGCAACCCCATAGCTACGATCTTAACCAGTGTTTCGGTACTGACGCTTATTTCGAAATTTTTATTTTCATTGCTCATATGCTAATTATAATTTATAACCTCTTTTTATTAAAGACTGGGCACTTAGGCTATATCCGATCAATTGACAAACTTCCCAACCCACCCGAAAATATTTTCAAAATTCTTAATGATTAATTGAAAAACGCTTTCCTGCCTCTTGGGAGTTAAGACTGAGAATGGAGT
>JAAXVE010000086.1 GCA_013335665.1 Candidatus Falkowiibacteriota bacterium | reverse complement strand
CGAAAACGATCCATAATTTGCGTCCTTAAGTTCTGCGAGATATCTCCATGCAAAGCCTCTGTTGAATACCTGTCCTCCTTGAGTTTGTCAGCGATCTCTTGAGTTTCATGCCTCGTGCGGCAAAACAGGATACCGTAGACATCTGGTTCTGAATCGACGATGCGACGCAAGGCTTCATACTTCTGGCCAGGCTTTACCAGGTAATACTGATGCACAACTTTGTCAGCACCTATATTCTTTTTACCGACGCTGATCTCTTTCGGCTCTTTCATATACTTCTTAGCAATGCCGTAAATCGTTGCAGACATCGTTGCGGAAAAAAGCAGAGTTTGCTTTGTATCAGGGGTGTCTACAAGAATCGCGTCCAGATCATCTTTGAAACCCAGGTCGAGCATCTCATCAGCCTCATCAAGAACGACAAAGCGGATAGTATGCAGATTTAAAATTTTGCGGCGAATCAAGTCATGAACTCGCCCCGGAGTACCTACGACAATATTGGCACCTGCACGAAGTTGCTGTATCTGTAAATCGATACGTGCACCACCATAAACCGTAGCAATTGTAACGCCCTTGGAGTGTTTGGAAAAATTTGTAATTTCCCTACTGATCTGCAAACAGAGCTCGCGGGTCGGACACAGGATAATCGCCTGTATTTCCTTATTCTTTTTAAGTTTGTGCAGAATCGGTAAACCGAAAGCAGCGGTTTTGCCCGTGCCGGTCTGTGCTAAGCCGATCAAGTCCTGATCGTTTTCCAGCACAAAAGGAATGGCCTGTTCTTGGATCGGGGTGGCTTCTACATACCCCAGCTCCTCAAGGCTGTTCTGAATCTGGTCATTCAAGCCTAATTCTTTAAATGTCTTCATAAATAATAGCTTTGGCTAATATTAATTAATTTAGCCCTCAAACCTGATATAATACCCTGAATATACCCAATCCAAAAAGCTACCGGCAAAATATAACACATTTTTAATTTTTTGTAAAGACTACTTATCACGCTTATAACGCAAACACAACTTTCCTGTTATAATTAACATGATACAAACTAATCTTTTTTCTTATGGCCGCAAAACCGATTTATGCGCAAAGCGCCGCAACGGTCTTAAAAAACTTCAACTCAACCCTTGCTGGGCTAGACACTCTGGAGGCTAGCAAACGCTTGCAAGAAAACGGAAAAAACACCATAAAAATAAGACGGAATTGGCATGTCTTAAGATTGATATTGAATCAACTTAATGATGAGCTTGTCTGGATACTATTGCTAGCAGCCCTTCTGTCATTATTTTTTAAAGAATACCGCGACGCTTCAATCATCGGCATCATAGTCTTCATTAACGGACTGATTGGATTCTTGCAAGAATTCAAGGCTGAGCGCGTAATTGCCAGCTTAAAAAAACTTGTCACCGACAAGGCATTTGTTTATCGCGATGGCGAGCAGCATGAAATAGACACTTCCGACATCGTCCCAGGCGACATCGTCTTCGTATCGAGTGGCGAAGACGTGCCTGCCGATGGGTATATTCTTGAAAGCTTCGAATTCAGGGTTAACAGTTTTATTTTTACGGGCGAATCAAGGCCAAGCAAAAAACAAGCCCACATACTTTCAAAGGAGAATGTATCTTTAGCAGAAATTGACAACATGGTCTTTATGGGTGAATCTGTGGCAGTCGGAGAGGCCAAATACGTTGTCACAGGGACTGGCAGCCAAACTGAACTTGGCAAGATTGCCTCGCTGACATCTGAAGTCAAAACAGAGGCGACGCCTTTGCAAAAACGGATGAAAGGACTCAGCCGCCGAGTCGGCTTTCTGTCATTAGTTATCGCTACCGGCGTTGTTGGTGTCGGATGGCTCAATGGAATTCCTTTAGACCAAAGTTTCATGTTTGCTTTAGCTATGGCCGTATCTGTCGTGCCAGAAGGCTTGCCTGCTGCTATATCAGTAGCCCTTTCTTTCGGCATGAACCGCCTGCTTAAACACCATGTAATCGTCAAGAAATTAAGCGCTGTCGAAACCTTGGGATCAGTAAATATTATTTGCACAGACAAAACTGGCACCATAACGAAAAACGAGCTCATGGTCACTCGCGCTGTGGTCAACAATAAATCCTATGATCTAGATGGCGACGGCTACGATACAACTGGCAATTTCTTTTTCAATGGAAAAAAGATTGATCAATCAGGAATAAAGGAATTGTACGTATTAAACAAAATAGGCACTCTCTGTAATGACGCCACACTTTTAAAACAAGATAACGGTTTCAAGGTTATAGGTGATCCAACTGAAGGAGCGATTATTGTCGCTGGGAGAAAATTTGACAACCGCAAGGACTGTTTTTTTGAAGGAGAGAGAAAAATATCGGAGAATCCTTTTTCCTCCGACCGCATGCGCATGAGCGTGATCTACAAAGGGCTAAACACCATGTCTTATGTCAAAGGGTCACCTGATACTATCATAGAGCTTTCAAACAACCAGCTTCTCGACGGAAAAGTAGTGCCATTTACTGACAAAGACAAGGAAATGGCAAAAAGCTTATATAATCAAATGTCGTCAGAGGCTTTGCGAGTCTTGGCTTTCGCCTACCGACCGCTCGACGGGATTATGGAGAGCGAATACGGTAAAATAGCAGAGGCTGACCTAATATGGGTTGGCATGATGGCAATGATCGACCCGCCTCGCAAAAATGTAAATGAAGCAATTTTAAAGTGCAAGCAGCTTGGCGTCAAGGTTATCATGATAACAGGCGATTACGAAATTACTGCAGAAGCCATCGCGAAAAATATCGGCTTGATCGACAAGCCAGGCACTTTTGAAATCATCAATGGCCGCCAACTCGACAAGCTGTCCGATTCGGAGATTTATTCCAAAACCAAAGAGAAAGAAGTGGTATTCGCTAGAATTTCGCCGGAACAAAAACTGCGCATTGCCACCATACTCAAAGACAATGGTGAAATTATAGCCATGACAGGCGATGGGGTAAATGACGCACCAGCCTTGAAGCGTGCAGATATCGGCGTGGCAATGGGCGAGATGGGCACGGATGTTTCCAAAGAAGCAGCAGAAATGATACTGCTTAATGACAACTTCTCATCCATAGTCAATGGCATAGAAGAAGGGCGGACAATTTACAGTAATCTGCGTAAATTTGTTTACTTTGTCTTTACCGCCAACACTGGCGAATTACTAACCGTTATCATGGGCTTACTTCTCGGACTCCCTTCGCCACTCGCCGCCGTGCAGATACTCTCAATTGATCTTGGCACCAACATGTTCCCTGCCTTCGCCCTAGGACTTGAGCCTGAAGAACCAGACGTCCTGACTTCGGCCAAGCCGAAAAAAAATCAAAGCATCATGTCACGACGAGACGTCATGCGTCTGATTTATGTAGGATTCTTAATGGCACTCACGGCTGTCTCTGCCTTTTGGCACTCAATGCACCGCGGCGGCTGGCACCTCGGGCAGCCGATTAACACCTCAAGCCTGCTTTATATAAGATCGACCACCGCCGCCTATGCCGCCTTGGCCATCTGCCAGCTCGCCAACATGCTACAAGCCAGGAGCGCTAAATATTCCATATTCAAGATTGGCGTTTGGCGTAATCCGTACGCCATCTTCGCCATATTTTTTGCCTGCATAACCCTAAATGCACAATCAGAGCAGCAATTTGCAGAACTCGGAAACCTTAAGCTTGTAAGCGGCGAAACTATTTACAAATGTAAGATTGGATATCGAACATTTGGAACTCTCAACACCGAAAAAACTAATGCAGTACTTTATCCCACATGGTTTGGAGGTAAGTCTGAAAGCTTAGCTAACTTAATTGGTCCGGATAAAGTTTTAGACAGCGAAGAATATTTTGTTATTGCTGTTGATGCACTTGGAAATGGGGTATCCTCTTCGCCATCAAATTGTGAATATCAGAGCAATAGAAACTTTCCAGAAATCACAATAAAGGATATGGTTAATTCGCAATACAAACTGTTAACCGAGCATCTTGGAATAAAAAAATTACATGGAATGATTGGCGGATCTATGGGAGGAATGCAAGTATTCGAATGGATCGTTTCATATCCGGATTTTATGGAAAAAGCTATTACTTATGTCGGCTCACCAAAGCTTACCTCATTCGATATTCTTCACTGGCAATCCGTCTATCGTGTCGGGGATCGTCACCTCGGTGACCATGCCGGCGACGAGTTCGCAGAGGTTGCCGATCGCGAGCGCGTGCACCGTGCCGATGTGGTTCTCGACCGCGCGTCGCTTCGGGATCGAGA
>JAAXVE010000206.1 GCA_013335665.1 Candidatus Falkowiibacteriota bacterium | reverse complement strand
ACAAAAGTAGAAAGAACAACACATAAGATCGACGCTTCAGGCCAGTCTGTAGGAAGAATCGCCACTCAGGTCGCAACCTATCTGCGCGGCAAGCACAAGCCTGAATTCCAGCCTCATTTGGATCTTGGCGACATCGTCGAGGTGACTAATATTGACCAGTTGAAATTCACCGGCAAGAAGGTCGAACAGAAAAATTATTACCGTCATTCACAGCATCCAGGCGGCTTGAAGATTACACAGCTGAAGAATTTGAAGAAAGATAATCCGGCTGATATTTTAAAAAGAGCAGTTCGAGAAATGCTGCCGCCGATCAAGAAGCGCCCGGACTTGCTCCGACGCCTCATAATTCGCTAATTACTCGATGTCTATGACAGAAACCAAGAAGAAAACCGAAACCAAGAAGGCTGCAGCCGCAGTCGCCACCCAGTTCAAGGGCCGTTACATCGAGGCCGTCGGCAAGCGCAAAGCTGCGATTGCCCGCGTACGATTATTTCAAAAAGGCGAAGGCTTGATCATCGTCAACGGCGAAGGGATTGAGGAATACCTCACTGTCGCTTACGCAGCACTGGCTACCGTGCCATTGAAGCTTTCGAGCCACACCAAAGATTTGAATTTTTCAGTCGTTGTCACTGGCGGCGGTAAAAAAGGTCAGTCCGATGCAATCCGTCATGGTTTTTCCAAGGCCTTGCTCGAGCTAGAAGCTGGCTTACGCCCAACCTTGAAGGCTAAAGGCCTCTTGACCCGCGATTCACGTATCAAGGAACGTAAAAAGCCAGGTTTGAAGAAGGCACGCAAAGCTCCACAGTGGGCAAAACGCTAAACGTCTATCCTGTTTATATACAGAAAATAAAAAATCCTCGGAATTCCGAGGATTTTTTATTTGATATTTACTATCTTGTATTCAATGATTTGGTCTTTCGGCTTTATTCTTACGATGTCGTTAACCTTTTTATTTAACAGGGCAGAGCCTATCGGCGAGTTGTGAGAAATAACTCCTTGCAACGGATCGGTCTCTGATGAACCGAGAATCTGGTATGTTTTTTGCTTGCCATTAACCTCGACTGTTACGGTTGAGCCGATAACTACTCGATCGCTTGCGCCGGGTTTGATAATGATAGCTTTCTTAAGGTGTTCTTCTATTTCAAAAATTCGTTGATTAATCCCCCTGAGACGTCCTTTAGCCATACTGTAGGCAAAATTGTCAGAGAGATCACCCATCTCAGCTAATCGCCGCACCTCCAAAGCAGCTCGAGGATGACTCACATTTTTAAGATGCTCCATCTTGTTTTTAAGTTCGTTAAACTTCTCCACGGTCATGTGTGGGTCAGGTTTTAGGTGAGTATATTTGCCTGGTTTGCGGATCGGTACTTGCATATAAGTTGCTATATTATAAGATAAAAACAAGACATTGGCAAGCAAGGTAAAAAGACTTGACAAATTCGTATTTTGTGCTAATATAAAACAAAATAAAATACATTACGCCAATCCCTCTTTGTATATATTGGCAATCAACCCTCGAACAAAATTCGGGGGTTGATTGTATTAAAGCGGTTTGGAATTATGGATTTTATAAGCTATAATATCTTAATAAACTTAGATATAAATATGGCAGCAAAAGTCGTAAACATAGCTAAAAATACCTCATATTACACTCTTGCGTTAGTTATTCAAAAGGTTA
>JAAXVE010000085.1 GCA_013335665.1 Candidatus Falkowiibacteriota bacterium | reverse complement strand
GGGCTTAGTACCATGTTTTTTAAGACCTTCTTAGCGGTCGGTAGATATAAGTCGGCTGATTGGGTTGCCCCGCCTCCGACTATTATAATTTCCGGCTCAATCAGATTTATGATATTGGTCAAAGCTGCCCCAAGAATCTGGCCAAATTCTACAAACACCTCTTCGGCCAGACGATCACCTTGATATGCTTCTCCAGCCAATGCTGCTGGGTTGTTCTGCATTAATTTATGATAAGCGCCCTCAAGCGTTATGCCTGTTTTAAAATCAATTACCATATCACCTGGTTCGTTTGCTGAACCAAAAGCGCCAGTATACATACTGTCGTTTATCCACCAGCCGCCGCCGATGCCTGTACCGATAATTAATCCGTAAACACTTTTACATTTTTTACCAGCTCCGAGCAACGCTTCAGCACGAGCAAAGCAGTTAGCGTCATTATCAATTTTCACTATCGCCTCAGCGTCTATCTTTTCCTTTACCAAATCAACTATTTTTAAATTATTCAATACGGGCGCATTCGGTGCGACCAGAACTTTATTTTCAGTAATATCCAAAACAGCAGGCAACCCGATGCCTATACCCTTTATTTTAACCTTATCCTTCTTGGCACGATCAAATAACGGTTCCAGCAAGGCGCCAAGCATGGCCGTAAACTTAGGCAGGTCATCTTTAGGAGTGGCCAAGGTGTAATCAGCGATAACGCGGCTGCCATTCAAAAGTATAGCACTCATTTTTGTGCCACCGATGTCGACACCTATGACATATTCTATCTTTGACTCCTTGAGCATAGTTGATGATTTTAAAATTATAATTTCGAACTCGCAAACAAAACCTTAGCTTTCTCCCAAAAGTCAGGACGATTACGCGTCTCTTTTTCCCAGTACCACCACTCGACACCCCAGAGATAAAGTTCTTTAAAGCCTGCGTTGCGCGCGAACTCCATCGTTTCCGTGAATTGCTGTGCGTTCATCGTGCGGTCACGCTCGGCCTGGCTGACTGCCTGATAAGGCTGAGAAGCCCATGGCTCGGCTTGTAACTCTATGACTATCCATTTTTTAGGACTGGCAAAGAGATTGGCCAGATTCCTTTTTGCACGGAAAAAGGCTGGGGTTATCGGATAGCTTATATAACTATTCAGGACAGAGGAGTAGGTATTGCGATACATAGTGGTTCCAAAGATGTCGGCACGGCTAGCTGCGCGCACCCACAATGACAATTCACCCGAATCAGTCACGACTATGGGCTTATTGTTTGTCATTTTTTTAACCAACGCGATTTCCTTGTCGAGAAAATCAGCATCAAGTACCGGACATTCGCCAAAGTGCGACAAAAACGGCTCGTTCTCCACTTGCCATGCAATGATCGAAGGATTGTCTTTATATCGCTCGACTGTCAAAGCGATATAATTAAGAATCTTCTCTTCCCGGCTCTCTTTTGTCAAGTTTTTCGCCCAATCCGGGAAATGGCACTCTGGCCAACGCGGCAAGCGACCACCTACTGCCAAAATAACCTTATCCTTATCATCCTTTGTTTGCTGAAGCAGCCAATCCATCTCGCTCCAATCATATTGACCGCTGTTCGACTCTATCTGATCCCAATAAGCAGACAATCGCCAATTTGTGATTCCTAATTCCCTATTAGAGTCAGTAAAAACCTTTTTCCAATCCAACCCTAAATCGCGCGCATGCTTAGGCGAATAAGTCGCACCATACACAATTTCTTTCGCCGGGTAAATCTTGCCGAAACTGAAAAATAACAGCGCGACCAGGATTGCAAAAACGACTAGAAGGATATTTTTAACTGTTTTAAAACGGTGCCACCAATTCATCATACGATTTAGTGGCCAGGGCAGACGACCCAGGGATTGCTGCTGTCAGTCGACAAGTTCCAAACACAGGCAGTAACGTAAGCTGAAATGCCATATGATGCCAAAACTATCAATAAGCCTATAATGCCTGCCGCAAGCCTTTTCTTGGCTGTTCCGATTTTACCGGAATCGCCGCCGGAAGTCATCCATTCATATCCAGCAAACACCACCAATACTACAAAAATTATTCCTAAAAACCCAAGAAATACATTTATCAATCTTCCGACAATAACCCTGATGTCGCTTGGGTCGCCCGTCTGGTTATAGGCAGTACTACCGATATTATCCAAACCACCCTGTTTCACCGTATTCAGCAAGCCAGCGTGGGCAATGTTAATTGAGCCGAACAAGGCCAGCAAGCTTAAAAGGTAAGCGCTGACTAAAACTTTCTTGAACATAAGAGTATTGGAACTTAAATTATTACTAATAATTATAACACATTTCCAAAGAAGAAAAAAAGCTACCGTTACAGCAAAACGGGTTGACCAGTCGACGCTAAAACTATAAACTGAAAATACCAGAAATTATATGAAATTAGCCACAAAAATCGCTTTAAACACAATCATCCAAATAATCAGCAAGATCATCTCCATAGGCCTGGGTTTAGCTACCATAGCTATCATGACGAGATATCTAAGCCCTATAGGTTTCGGCCAGTACACTACAATTACAACCTTTATCTCTTTTTTTGCCGTAGCTGCGGACTTGGGCCTGACATTGGTAACAGTCCAGATGATCAGTCAGCCAGGAGCGGACCAAAATAAGGTTTTGAGCAACCTTTTCAGTCTGCGCATATTTTCAGCATTTGGCTTTTTGGTCATAGCGCCGATTATCGTCTGGTTTTTGCCATATGACCACGCCATCAAGATAGGGGTCTCAATTGCCACTCTGTCTTTCTTATTTCCAGCACTGAACCAAATACTGGTTGGGCTTTTTCAGAAGCACTTGCGGCTTGATCGTGTTTCTTTGGCTGAAATAGTCAGCCGAGTTGTTTTACTTGCAGGAATAATGCTTGCGGCCTGGCTTGACTGGGGATTGAATGGAATCTTGGCTGTCAGCGTATTAAGTGCATTGATAAGCTTTTTGATTCATTTCTACTATTCAACAAAGCTGGCAAGCATTAAGCTTAATTTCGAATGGCGAGTCTGGCGGGAAATTATCCATCGCTCTTGGCCAATCGGTCTGACAATCGTCTTTAATCTGATCTATTTAAGAGCTGACACTCTGCTGCTTTCTTTTTTCAAAAGCGCTAATGAGGTCGGCATATACGGAGCCACTTACAAAGTTATTGACGTGCTTATCACCCTACCTTTCATCTTTGCTGGCATAATCCTGCCAATTTTGACATCGTCATGGTTCAATGACCGTAAGCAATTTGACCGCGTCTTACAAAAATCTTTCGACCTGATGTCGATCATCGCATTACCACTCTTCTTTGGAACCCAGTTCGTTTCGGAAAAAATAATGACCACCGTTGCCGGAAAGGATTTCGCTCCATCAGGACCGGTCCTTAACATTCTTATCGCGGCCGCCAGTATTATCTTTGTCGGCACAATGTTCTCGCACGCGGTCATTGCCGTAGACAAACAGCGCTCTATGATCAGGGCCTACGTTTTCGTTGCAATCACCTCACTGATAGGTTATTTCATTTTCATCCCAAAGTATTCTTATTTCGGCGCCGCCTGGGTGACTATCTACTCGGAATTAGCCATAGGGCTCGCTTCTTTTTTCGTAGTATGGCGAACTACCAACTTTCTGCCAAAAATAAAAACCACTGCAAAAGCTCTTATTGCCAGCGTCGTCATGTGCCTCTGGTTTGCACTGACAACAGAATCAATTAATCTCTGGCTAAACTTAGCCTTGGCCTCCCTTATCTATTTTGCCTTCTTATACTTAATCAAAGGAATCGATCGACAAGATCTGAACAAACTATTTGCTAGAGACTAGCTTATGTCAAAAAAAATAAATATTTATTCCTCGCACAACACGCCCTTGGCGCCGTTCAGCTGCCTTTTTGCTGACTTAAGCCAACACGATTATTCTTTCGAGTACTTCACAAACGGACAAAACAAGCTATATGATTTTTTCGGCGAACAGAATTGGCATCGTCGCATAACCACTTTTGGACCAAGTTTGAAAAAAAAATCAGACTGGTGGAAATTTATCTTTACCTGGAAATTTCTTATGTTAAGGCAATTTTGGCACTGGTGGCTAGGTAAGCAAGACCGCCCAAAAACGATAATATGCCTAGGCTTGAATGAGAAGCTTTTCGTCACCCCGATAGCAAAACTTTTCAAGATAAAAAAACTCTGGATAGAGCTGCCCGGGATATGGGAGTCAATTTTCTCGGAGGGTACTCTGCTATCGTTTCAAAAGGAATGACTCCTACCGATGAAAACCTCATCCGGTCTATCCCCATGGCTCTCGCCTCAACGGAAAACGTATGCAGT
>JAAXVE010000205.1 GCA_013335665.1 Candidatus Falkowiibacteriota bacterium | reverse complement strand
CACAGGTCCCCTGTGCCGCAGCCCAATTCCAAAATGCGACTCTCAGGTTGGAATTTGATCTGATCGAAAAGCCAGCGCTGCCAGCCGTATTTGTTCCTGCTGAACAGCTGATGCAGGCGCTTCTTGATGCCGGAGTGGAAGCAACGATGTATCATGGCGGTATGGATCCCAATGAGCGCAAGTGGGTTCAGGAAAGCTTTATGAAAAACAAAGCTCGAGTTATCGTCGCCACGAATGCTTTTGGACTTGGTATTGATAAGCCTGATATACGCTTCGTCGTTCATTACGACATGCCGGGAACAATAGAGGCCTATTACCAAGAAGCAGGGCGTGCCGGCAGAGATGGCAAGCCGAGTTTCTGCCTACTTTTGTATAATTCTCGTGACCGTGCACTGCAAGAGTTTTTTATCAAGGGGGATAATCCATCACCGGAAATGATTCTCGAGCTTTACGAGGTGCTTTTATCGTATGAGTCAGATAAAGTTTTGGTAACATATAGCGAGTTAACAGGCATGCTATCGGGCGGGGCACCTGACATGGCAGTGGGAACTGCTATTAAATTTTTGGAAAAAGAGGGCTTGATCCGGCGCAATCAGGAGAAAGCGGCAAATGCATATTTGAAGCTGTTGAAGCCTGCAGCAGAAGCGCGTAAGGTTTTTGGGAGCCGTGCAAAAAGTAGCATGGTTATTCTTGATGATTTGATAGCTAATTACGGACAGGAATTAGATGCCGGTTTTAATTTTAATTTTGAAGAATTAGCCGGCAGGATCAATGGTAAAAAGGAAGCATTGCGCCGTGTTTTTAAAAAGTTGCAAGACGCTTCATGCTTGGATTACCAACCACCATTTAAGGGAACTGAAATTCAGATATTAAAAAGGCTGGATCGTTCAGAGATAAAAATTGATTTTACAGCATTAAAAGAAAAAGGATTAAGGGCCTACGACAAACTAGACATGATGGAAGATTATATTTTTAATTTGGGTTGCCGGCAGTACTATATTCTTAATTATTTCGGAAGCCAAGGACTTTCACGCTGTGGCAAATGCGATAATTGTGCAAACGCATATGAGGTTGAAGATTTGGGAGCGGTGGATTTTGAGCCTTTAAGCGCACCTATTGTAATTAAAGAAGGTGAAGAACTCGGTACTAAGTTGACTCAGCTCGAGACATATGAGCTTTATCAAAAAGGCATGGGCCTTGAAGCAATGGCGCAAGCCCGCAACCTCAAGCCCGCAACCATCATTGACCATTTATGTTACCTTATTGAGAAGAAAATAAAGATTGATTTAAAAAAGTTTGTGTCCAAAGAGATTGAAGAGGAGATTAATGAGGTGATTAGCAGGGTGGGGGTAGCAAAACTCTCGGCAATTAAGGAGGCTTTGCCTGAAAATATTGGCTGGAACGAGATTAAGCTCGTCCGCTCCCAAAATATGGTAAAATAGCCATATGGACAAAGAAACGCAAAAAAAGTTATTGAAAGTCGTAGCTGCAAATTATCAAGATATAGGCCAGCAGTTCAATGAAACTCGAAAAAAGCCATTGTGGCCATCATTGTCTGGCGTGTTAGAGCTTGTGCCAAGGGGCGCCAGCGTTTTAGACGTCGGTTGCGGTAATGTACGGCTACGTCAAGGAGTCCGGCCGCAGCCGCTGGTTGCCCTTCAGCAGCAGCGCGGTCTGCCCTGGCGCCTCGTCG
>JAAXVE010000084.1 GCA_013335665.1 Candidatus Falkowiibacteriota bacterium | reverse complement strand
AAATAAAGAACCAGGAGAACACATCCAACAAACAAACCCCAATTTATCATAGGGATATAAATCTGACCCTCGTGATTCTCATTCGTATATTTCTTGCGCAAAGGGGGAAAAAGTTTCATGGCGGCAGCTTGGGAGGCCAAAGAAAAAGCCCCGGAAATCATGGCCTGCGAAGCGATAATAGTAGCAGCAGTAGCTAATATTATCATCGGGATGAGCAAAACTTGAGGGACCATACTGTAAAAAATATCACCATTAATGATTTCACGCCCGGAAAGCAGTAAGGCGCCTTGACCCAGATAATTCAGAAGCAATGCTGGATAAACTAAGAAAAACCAACCTAACCTTATAGGGTTCTTGCCGAAGTGCCCCATATCGGCGAATAATGCCTCTCCGCCAGTAATGGAAAGCATGACAAAACCCATAACAAGTAGTAATGTGCTGAAATTGGCATTAGCCACAAAACTGATAGCTGACAAGGGGTTTAAGGCAGCAAGAATACTCGGATGACCCATGATTTGATTGAAACCTAATGCGGCGATTGCCAAAAACCAAACTATAATAATCGGACCGAAGATGTTGCCGACTTTGGCCGTCCCTTTAGATTGGAAAAAAAACAGGATAGTTAAAAGTATAACAGTCAAAGGCACCACGAAAGGCTCTAAGCTTACAGCAACCACTGACAAACCCTCAACTGCTGATAGGACGCTAATGGCTGGGGTAATTACACCATCTCCAAAAAGCAGGCCGGCCGCTAAGGTTAACGCCGCTAGCAAAAGTGCAGAATGCTTTTTGCCAGCTATCTTTCCTGAAAGCAAGGCGTACAAAGCGAACACGCCGCCCTCACCGCCGTTGTCAGCCCGTAAAACCAAAATGACATATTTGAAAGCGACTATTATCGTCAGCGCCCAAACAATCAAGCTTATAGCCCCTAAAACGTTGACGCTAGTTGCCGGCATTTTGCCCAAACCAAAAAAAATCTGGCTGACAGCATACAAGGGCGATGTTCCAATGTCGCCATAAACAACCCCGAGTGCGCCTAAAGTCAGAAGTAAAAGGGTTTTGTTGGGCGACTTGCCCTGCTTGGAAGTTTCAACGCTTGAAGACATATTTTGAATAATAAAAAAAATTACTTGCCGAAAATTAATCTTTTCTTAACAAGAATAAGTCAATTATATCATTAATGGGATGAAATTTCTAACACCCACATAAATTAATGATACTTATCAGGCAAGATTATGTCAGGTTGCTTAAAACATAGGCTTTACTTATAAATAAATTTCATATAGTATTTCCTGCATGAATAACAAATTAATCAAAATCACGGCAGCAATAATAATCACACTATTCCCTTCTGTTGTTTTTGGGGCGACCTCAACATCACTGCGTTCTGGCTACATCTTATTGCAAGTAGAGAAAAACGGCGAAGCCTGGTATGTTTTTCCAAAAACTAACAGCAGGTATTATTTGAATCGCCCCGCCGACGCCTTCGCGATCATGAAAAAATTAGCCATAGGTGCTAAGCATGATTATATCGCCAACACCATAACATTCCCAGCTCGCCTTAGCGGCTTGATACTACTGGATACAGATCGTAACGGCGAAGCATACTACATCTACCCGAAAGACCGTCATAAATATTATCTAGGCCGACCTGATGACGCTTTCCGCATTATGAAAGAACTTGGCCAAGGGATATCCACAGCCGGTCTTGCGGCCATACCGATAGGCAATATCGATGCAGCGCAAGAGGGTGGCAAAAAGATCTTGCTGGACGTGCCTTTCACATCACAGGCTCCTTTCGGCGGATGGAGCGATCTGCGACAAGAAGATGGTTGCGAGGAGGCTTCATCTTTGATGGCGGTCAAATGGGCACTCGGAGAGAAACTGCCCCCTGATGAAGCTTTGGACAAAATCATAGGCTCTTCAGATTATACGCAAAAAAAATACTATGAATACCGCGACATATCTCCGGTTGATACAGTCAACTGGATAATCAAAGATTATTTCAACTACCAAAATGCCGCTGTGAAATACAATGTTACGATGTCTGAAGTTATTGCTGAATTAAAAAAAGGCAATTTGATTGCAGCCCCCATGAACGGCCAAGCTCTCCACAATCCCTTTTTCACCCAACCCGGCCCAATAAACCACATGCTGGTGATACGCGGCTATGACCCCATAAAGAGCACATTCATCACGAACGACCCTGGCACTCGACATGGCGAGCTCTATGAATATGACGCTAAGGCACTCTATGACGCTATCCGCGCCTACCCAACCGGAAGCCACGAAATAAATAAATCGGCCAAAAAAGATATTATAGTTATATGGAAATAGCGCGATAAATTAAAACCACCGGTATAGTGCCGGTGGTTTTAATTTGCTTCCCCGAAAAGCAGTCGCTTTATAACAAGTTTTATTATGTTATAATGTGCATATTCGTTAGGAGACAAAAACTGTTACGAATATTTTAAAAACCATCCAAATGGCTACCCACGAAAAACTTAAAATTGCAGTCGTACACGACCATCTTAGCTGGCGTGGCGGTGGCGAACGCACCGCCTTGCTTATTGCGCTTGAACTTGAAGCTGATTTCATCACCGTCTACACCAACCCAGAAGCATTCAGCGAATACCAAAACCTTTTAGGTAGTCGTTTGATAACCCTGTCTGACCACATATTAGATAAGGAAGTTATACGTTTTTTCTGGATGCGTTGGCAATTTTTCAAGCATCGCGCGATATTTAAAAAATATGATATGGTCATCGCCTCCAGCCAGGCTGCCACTGAGGCAGTGGCCAAATACAGCAAGCGCCGCGCTTCAACCATTTTATATTGCCATACGCCACCGCGACGAGTTTATGACTTGTATGGCTTTAGCCGCGATCGCTATAAGCTTTTCCTTAGGCCATTATTTTTCTTATTTACCAGATATTGGGATTACGCTTACAGAAAAGCGTTACGGCGTTATGATCACATTATCGCCAATTCACAGACTATCAAGGATCGCCTTTTGAATTTTACTGGCCATCTTGCCAATCGAATAATCTGGCCGCCGATAACCACCGACAGATTTCATTGGATTGAACAAGACGACTACTATCTATCTTGGGCGCGAACCGACGAGCAGAAGCGCGTCGAACTGATCGTTGAAGCATTTATAAAAATGCCCGACAAAAAGCTGATTGTCGCCTCCGGAGGTTCAAGGTTTGAACAAGTCAAAAAACTAGCTTATGGGCACAAAAACATAAGTGTAGTGGGCTGGGTATCGGATGAAGAATTAACCAAGCTGGTCGGCCGTTGCAGGGCCGTCATCTACATTCCCAATAACGAAGACGCTGGCATGACCAATCTTGAGGCAAATGCTGCCGGTAAGCCAGTTATCGGCGTCAATGAAGGCGGGTTGCGCGAAACTATCATTGATGACAAGAATGGCATTAAGATAAAGCCGCAGCCGACAGCTGACGATCTGATTGCTGCTGTCAATTTCGCCACTCCTGAATGGTGTCTTGAAAAAAGACAATTCTGCGAAAAGCATGCGCAACAGTTTGATCTTAAGATCTTTGCCAAAAAAATTAAACAGGTCGTAGATGACAATAACCCCAACATCCCCCTTATGGCAATAGATGTTTCGCATAACCAGGATCTGCGCCACACTGACAAGCTTGTACGCACAGGAGTAGAGACTTATAGCAATAACACAGTCCAAGCTTTGATAAGCGAAGCCAAAAAGCATAATCTGCGTCTGCGCCTTTACGCACCAAGACCGATTGACGGACTACCAACAGAATTGCAAAAAGTCATTCCCGGAAGAAAATTATGGACGCTGCGCAAACTATCGCAAGAGTTGAAAAAAAACACGCCGGATTATTTCTTCACCCCTGGCTATTTTTTGCCATCAGGATCACCTAAAAAAAGCTATGCCACAGTGCATGATGTCAAATTCAAATCAAACCCGTCGCTGTATACCTTGTCTGATCGATTATGGCAAACTTTCACTTTTGCCCAAAACTACAAACGAGCAAAAAAAATTTTCACTGTCTCAAAGGAATCTGAGCAAGAAATGATTAACCTATGTCATGTTGCCAAAGAAAGAATCGTTTGTCTGCCAATCTGTTACGAACGCTGGATTTACGGAGAAAAAAGTGATCTAAAGAGAATGCCTGTCATCTTCTTCGTTGGCAGAATCGACAAGAAAAAATCGATAGATGTACTAATACGGGCCTTCGGCATTTTCAGTTCTACACACCCTGGCTGGCGTCTTGTTTTGGCAGGAAAACCAGGTTTCGGTGCTGATGAACTGAAAAAATTAGTGCAAGACTTGGGACTGGATACAAAAATAGAATTT
>JAAXVE010000204.1 GCA_013335665.1 Candidatus Falkowiibacteriota bacterium | reverse complement strand
TTTGCGCGCGCTCTTGCGTCAAGACCCGAACATAATCATGGTTGGCGAAATACGCGACGGTGAAACTGCTGAGCTGGCGATTCATGCTAGTTTAACTGGCCATTTTGTCTTGTCTACCATGCACACCAATAGTGCTGTGGGTACAATTCCGCGTTTGCTTGATATGAAAGTTGAAGCTTTTTTGTTAGGCTCTACGCTAAGTACTGTTCTAGCGCAACGTTTAGCTAGGAAAATCTGTGCGCATTGCCGAGTTGAGGAAGAATTACCCAAAGATTTGATTGCTGAAGTAAAACAGATATTTGAAACCGTGCCGAAAGAGATAATAGACGAGGAGTTGAAAGACGTAGATCTGACCAAGTTGACATTTTATCGCGGTAGCGGCTGCCCTCGTTGCGCCAATTCCGGCTATTCAGGCCGTGTCGCAGTAGTTGAGATTATTAATGTCACTGATAAATTGCGTCATATGATCATCGAGCAAGGGCAAGCACTTAAGGATGATGACGTGCGCCAGACTCAGCTTTTCGTCTCAATGTTGCAAGACGGATTGATCAAATCACTCAAAGGTCTGACTACCATGCAAGAGGTTCTGCGCGTAATGCGTGATTAAATAAGAATATTTGCTATAATCATAATATGTCCCAAACGAAACACAAGATATTAATAATTGAGGATGATGCATTCCTTCTGACCATGTATTCGACCAAGTTTGAATTGGAAGGGTATGAAGTGTTAACTTCTGATGAAGGCGATAGAGGATTGAAGCTCGCTCAGAAAGAAAATCCTGACATTATCCTGCTGGACGTCCTTTTGCCAAAGATGAACGGCTTTGAGGTGTTGAAGGAGCTTAAGAAAAACGATAAGACAAAGGATATAAAAGTCTTATTGCTGACGAACTTGAGCCAGCGCGGTGAAGTACAGCAGGGGTTGGATTTGGGGGCGATCGATTATCTGATCAAGGCGCATTATATGCCTTCAGAAGTGGTGGAAAGAGTCGAAAAGATTCTAAAATAATAACATATTATTCTAAGGGGGTTCAGACTGGCGTCATATGTGCGCCCTGACGAGCCTTATTGGAATGAAAGCAAAAACGTGGAAGTAGCATCAATTTATCTAAATAGCCTGCTTTCGGAAACCGCGAAAAAAAAAGCGGTCAGCTTGCATCTGACCGTCGGTAGCCAGCCGGTGTGGCGCATCAGCACAGAACTTGTTCCTGTCCCTGATACCAATATTATGACCAGTGATTCGCTGAATCAAATTATTGGTGTCGTGCTATCGGAAGAAGAGATTGTCATGCTTAAAGAGCAAAAGCAGTTAGTCATAGTCAAGACGATTGCCGATGCCTTCAGGTTTAGGATTAATATTTTTTATCAGAAGAGGCTGCCATCGCTCACTTTTTTCTATATTCCTGAGCATATCAGCTCTATCTCTGAATTACTGTTGCCGCCTATCGTGGCCGACTTGGCTAGGATGCATTCTGGTTTGCTCGTAATTTCCGGGACCCACGGTTCAGGCAAGACGACTACTGCCGCCAGTATCATAGAGCAGATCAATCAGACACAGAAAAGACGGATTATTTCTTTGGAAAAGCCCGTCGAGTATTCTTTCGTAAGCAAACAGTCGATTATTGAACAGCGGCAGATAGGGCAAGATACTCCATCGTTTAAGGACGGAATCAGAATGTGCCTGGAAGAGGATGTAGACGTGGTAT
>JAAXVE010000083.1 GCA_013335665.1 Candidatus Falkowiibacteriota bacterium | reverse complement strand
GAGTAATTATTAAATAATATATATGTTGCATCAACATTTTAGGTTCACCTGGAAAGTCGGCGGTGAAGCCGGTTTCGGCATTAAGGTTGCTGGCCTGTCTTTTGCCAAGGCCTGCATGCGTGCCGGGTACCACACTTACGACTACTCCGAGTATCCGTCGTTGATCCGCGGAGGGCATAATACGTACCAGATTACAATTGGCACTGACGAAGTTAATGCTGTTGATCAAAAAGTCGATATTTTAGTTGCCTTGAACAAGGTAGCGATTGATAATCATCTTGGCGAGATGACTGCCGGCTCGGCAATCATTTATGATGGCAGCGAAATAAAACTGGCACCGGCCAAGTTCAAAGAAAAGGGGATCCATCTTATTTCCGTACCGCTTAAGGAGATCAGTATGGCCACCGGCGGAGAAATTATGCGCAATGTGGTGGCTATCGGCGCAACAGCCGGACTGACCAACCTGCCGATAAACATATTGAACGAGATCATCAAAGAACAGTTTGCAGCCAAGCCGCATGTGATTGATATGAATATCGCTGCGCTGAAGCAAGGCAGCGATTATGTCAAAGAAAAATATTCCAAGCTTGATTTTAAAGTGAAGTTGGAGCCGATCGCGCGCGAACCGCGTTTGCTCTTGCCTGGTAACGAAGCTTTGGGCATGGGCGCGATCGCCGGCGGCTTGAATTTCTACTCGGCTTATCCGATGACCCCAGCCACCTCCTTGATGCAGTATTTGGCAGCACAGGCCGTCAAGACAGGCGTGGTAGTTAAGCACGCCGAGGATGAGATATCGGTTATCAATATGGCCCTAGGAGCTGCACACGCTGGCGCAAGGGCTATGTGCGGCACCTCTGGCGGCGGCTACGCTTTAATGAGTGAAGGCTTAGGCTTGTGTGCGGTCAGTGAGACGCCCTTGGTTATGGTTGACGTGCAGCGTCCAGGTCCGGCCACTGGCATGCCGACTTGGACCGATCAAGGCGATCTGCAATTTGTCTTGCACGCTGGCCAGGGAGAGTTCCCACGTATCGTGGCAGCGCCTGGCGACGTTGAGGAGTGTTTTTACATGGGAGCAGAGTCGTTGAACTGGGCGGAAAAATACCAGTTGCCGGTCATCCTGTTGTCTGATAAATACTTGGCTGAGGGAGCTTCGTCGGTAAATAAGTTTGACGCTAACCGTATTAAGATCGAGCGCGGCAAACTGATTGCCGAGGGTAAGGTGCCGAAGAATTATAAGCGTTATAAGATAACCGAAGACGGCATCTCGCCTCGCACGATTCCTGGCACTAAAGACGGCATCTATTGGGCTGACAGTTATGAACATGACGAATACGGATACTCAAGCGAGACCGTCGAAGATCGTGTCGCACAGGTGGCCAAACGCAATCGCAAGCTGGAAACGGCTGCCAAGGAGCTGAAAGGCGCAACCTGGTATGGCTCGCCCAAAGCCCCATTGGTCATAATTGCTTGGGGCTCCACTAAGGGTCCGATCTTGGATGCCATCAAGATGCTGCACGAGTCTAAGCGTAAGCAGGTTGCTTTGTTGCACGTGAATATTATTTGGCCTTTTCAGAAAGAGATTATTGGTCAGGCCTTGAAAGTTTCCACGGGTTTATTGGCTAAGCCGAAGAAGGTTGTGCTTGTAGAAAATAATTCCGAAGCGCAATTCGGCCAACTGATCCGTCAGGAAACTGGTGTGGAAATAAAAGACAAGATTCTTAAGTATGATGGACGACCGTTTTTCCCAGAAGAGTTGGCAGAGAAGATAGTTAAATTCATTAAATAACAAAAATATGTCAATCGAGCAATTTAACTCAGCTTGTCCGCCAACCTGGTGTCCAGGATGCGGCAACTATAGCATCTGGAATGAAGTGAAGCGCGCCTTGGACGAGCTTAAGATACCGCAGCATAAGATCCTTATCGTTTACGGTATCGGTTGTTCCGGCAACATGTACAACACGATCAAAACCTATGCCTGGCATTCGTTGCACGGCCGCGCAATTCCGACGGCAGTCGGCGCCAAACTGGCAAACAAGGATTTGACCGTCATTGCGATTGCGGGCGACGGTGATGGCTTGGGTGAGGGCATGGGGCATTTCATCCATGCTTTACGCGGCAATGTCGATATCACCTACTTAGTCCACGAAAATAAGGTGTATGGCTTGACTACTGGTCAGTCTGCGCCGACTTCGGAGAAAGGTTTTGTCTCAAAATCGACCCCGGAGGGATTGATCGAAGTGCCAGTTAACCCTTTGACTCTGGCCATGTCAGCTGGCGGCAGTTTTGTTTCCCGCGGTTATGCCGGCCGGCCGGTTCAGCTCAAGGAATTGATCAAACAGGCGATTCTGCATAAGGGCTTTTCTTTGGTTGACATTTTGCAACCCTGTGTTACTTTTAATAAAATCGACACTTATCAATACTATAATGATAAGGTGTACGAGCTGTCCGAGGGAGGCCATAATCCCAATGATTATGCTGCCGGCTATGCCAAGGCCAGAGAGTGGGGAGAGAAGATTCCTTTGGGGCTATTTTATCAGGATGGCCGCGAAGCTTACGAAGATGACCTGCCCCAGGAAAAGGGCAAGGCTATCGTTGCTCGGGCAGTTGCAAAGCGCAATCTAGAACCTTTATATAAAGAATTCATGTAATCGGGCGAGATCAGTCGAATTTTTGTTTGTCTGGTGGAGTCCGAGTAAAACATATGAAGAAGACATTAGAGAATTTGGCTAAGGCCTTTGTAGGCGAAAGCCAGGCACGGAACCGTTATACTATGTATAGCAAGGCAGCTAAGAAAGAAGGATATGAGCAGATCGCTGCAATTTTTCTTGAAACTGCTGACCAGGAAAGGGAACATGCAGCCCAACTGTTCAAGATGATCGGTGCTTTGCAGGCCGAAGCTGGAGAAACCGGGCAGGAGATCAGCATCCAGGCTGGCGTGCCGACTGTCTATGGTACGACTAAGGATCATTTGATTGCGGCAATCGGCGGGGAGAGCTATGAAAACGTCACAATGTATCCGGAATTTGCCAAGACAGCCGAAGAAGAAGGTTTGGGTCAAATCGCTGCGCGCTTGCGTTCGATCGGCAAGGCTGAAGAACATCATGAAGAAAGATACAAGAAGCTATTAGCCGAAATCGAAGCCGGTACGGTTTTTGAAAAAGAAACAGAGACTTGGTGGTACTGCCGTGAATGCGGTTATATGCATTTTGGCAAGAGACCGCCGGAAATCTGCCCGTCTTGCGACCATGCTAAGGCGTATTACCAGGTCAAGTGTGAGCAATATTAAATCTGGTTTGTTTAACTAAGATTAATAAAAAATTATGACTCAAGTTGAGCAGGTGTATGTGTGCAGTATTTGTGGTAACGAGGTAAAAGTCATTAAAGCGGGCGGCGGTGAACTGGTTTGCTGCGGCCAGCCGATGGACTTGCAAGAATAAAAAAAATAAGCTATATTGCATAATACCAACAAATACAAGGCAGTTATGCCTTGTATTTTGATGGAGGGATGTCTGAGCGGTTTAAGGAGACAGTCTTGAAAACTGTTGGCTCTTCACGGGGCCCGTGAGTTCGAATCTCACTCCCTCCGCATAAATAAAAAAGAGGCTGTTTTTAGCCTCTTTTTTATTTATGTTTGGGGCGTGGGCCAAGAACTCATGGCTTGAAAAAGGTTGAGACATGTAAATATGGCAAATAAACTGGTGATGGAATAAAAATAACACAACATGATTAATGACGGGGTGGGGCTTTCGCCCCAGTGAGAATCTCACTCCCTCCGCCTTCGGTTCGCAGTAGCAAACCTTCGGCGTGACGCAGTCCGCCATGAAGTTTGGCGAAGGCGACAATTCAATAATAAAATCACTGGATAATTTCGGTGATTTTTTTGTTATAATAAAGTAATGCATTATGTTTATAGCTTGAAATGTAAAAATGGGTACTATATAGGCTGCACTGAAGACCTGACAGAAAGGATGAAAAGGCACGGAAGCGGTCAAGTACCTGCAACAGCAAGGCGTGCGCCCTTGGTGTTAGAATTTTATTTTGCAATAAAAAGTAAAATAAAAGCTTTTGAATTTGAAAAGTATTTAAAGTCCGGCTCTGGCAGGGCTTTTATTAAAAAGCATCTCGGCGAATTTTATTAAATGTTTTTTTCTTTACTCAAAGCATAATTTTTGTCATAATAAGCATATGGAAGAGAATCAAAATATCGACACTCCGGAATTTTCTTGGCAGGTGCCGGAGTATGAAAAACATGAGCGTGATAAGCGTTGGTACATCTTGGCCAGCATCGCAGCTGTCTTGATGTTGTTTTATGCTTTTTGGACTCACAATTTTCTTTTTGCCGGCATAATCATCCTGGCTTCTTTTGTTATGGTAGTAAATG
>JAAXVE010000203.1 GCA_013335665.1 Candidatus Falkowiibacteriota bacterium | reverse complement strand
CGGCCAACATCCGTCACATGCAATAATATCTAAAAACACTCTTGCCAGGAGTGTTTTTACTTGTAAAATCAGTTATAATTTTAAAATAATAACTCGAGTTCAGCCAAATGAAAGAATTCTTCAAAATCACCAAATTCAAGCTTTCGATATTCATAGCATTACTCCTGTTTTTTCCTTCCCTTTTTATCAACTTGGGCTTTGTCGGTTTCGGTTCGTTGACCTGGTTGCTTTTGGAAACTGAATTTTTCATTCCCACCTCCGGAAACATTGACTGGATAATGGTCTCACTAGTTGTTTTGGTATTCGTGGTGCAGACAGCACTCCAAAGCTATTTGATAGCTTGCTTGATGGAAAAATACTTAAAAAAGAAGGTGACATATTCGCTACTTGCAATCCTTATCCTTCTTGCCGTGTTTGCGCCTATATACAATGTCGGCGACGTGGGAGGCGGCAAACATTCGACTAGCTTACTGCAGCAATACAAAGATATTTTAATACGGCACGAAGAATCAAACCGTGCTAAGGTAAAAGAAAAAAAAGAAATGTTGAATGACATGAATAAAGTTTGCCGATATATATACTCTCACAAAGAATATTCCTGTCTCGATCATGGTTGCACAGCAACCGACCAAGGCGCTTTTTGGAGCGTACGCTATTATTGCTCTGGTGGGGACATGCAGACCAAGCCCGGCTACAAGATATTGCTAGAAGTTGATAAAGAAAGCGGAAAAATAACAAACAAAGGACTGGTTAAAGAATAATAAAAACATTTTCTATCGTTATGAATAAAAAAATATTTATATCGGCCAGCTTAGTCACACTCTTGTTTCTCGGAGGCCTAGCCTGGTTAAAAATAAATAAAAAGACGGTTGCACCGCTTATTTTTAAAAGCAAAGAAGAGTGTGAAAAATCAACTGGCAGGCAGTGCCAATTCGGCGGGTGCGATTACAAATGTCCGAACAACCAGTACTGGAAAGGCTGGACTCCGACCAACTTAGTCGTTGCCAATCAGGACAAAATCAAGAAAACTTGTGAAGAATCTGGTGGCAAATACATTGGCCCACCCCCACAAGGATGGATGGATAATCGGGAGATGTGGATTCCATGCAACTGCCCGGACAAGACCACATGGTCCTTCGGCCCAAAATTTGAGTGCACGCCAACAGGCAGCGCTCAAAACCATACCTATTTGAATTTTTTTGATAAAACGCAATCAAGCATATACACAGATTGCCAAACCGCTGATGACTGTCGATTGATTGATTTGGGTATTGGATGTGAAAATTTCACCTCAATAAATTCTCACAATAAACAGATTGAAATAGACTCGTTCATCAAAAAGGAACGCGAGTTATTAAAAGACATAAGATTCGACTGTTATAATCTTAAAAAAATACAAGATTATAAACCAGTTTGTAGCAACAAGCTTTGCTCTGCTATTAAAATCAAGTAAAACTGTCAGTCTTTTTTCGAATACTTCACTCTACGCACCCCGCTTAACCGTGCAGCCTATAACAAAAAAGCATCACCTATTCGGGTGATGCTTTTTTGTTATAAAAATATGTTTTGCAGATAATTACTTTCCAGCCGTCAGGCTTTCCCAGGCCGACCTGACTCTTTTCTGATGCGAGTCTGCGCCTTTCTGCAATAAATTCAATATGAACTTCAAATCATTTGAATCTTCATCTAGTATGGAAAAATACTCATGCTCAATAAAGG
>JAAXVE010000202.1 GCA_013335665.1 Candidatus Falkowiibacteriota bacterium | reverse complement strand
TACCGCTTGGGCTTAGCCGAGTCGCGAGACAAGGCAAGACAGCTGGTCAATCACGGACATATCACTGTTAACGGAAAGACCGTTTCAATCCCTTCGTTCAGTGTCAAAGCTGGCGACATTGTAGCAGTCAAGGAATCCAGCAAGAAGAGCAAGGTCTTTTCAACTTTGTCTGAAAAGATCAAAAAGCAGTCTGTGCCAGGATGGTTGAATCTTGAGCCGGCCAAGCTTTCAGGAAAGGTCTTGGGTCTGCCCAAGAAAGATGATTTAGCTACGAACCTCAACCCGCAAATGATCGTTGAGTATTATTCCCGCTAAAACATAAATTTATTTAAAAAAGCATCTATGGAAAAAATTGCCTTACCACAAAAAATCAAGTTTGAAAAAGGTGAGTTGCCTAATCAAGAGGTAGTCATTATTGAACCTTGCTACCCTGGTTACGGTATTACTTTGGGCAATTCTTTGCGAAGAGTCTTGCTATCATCATTGCCAGGCGCAGCTGTTGTAGGCGTGAAGATCGAAGGCGCTGATCACGAATTCATGACTATCCCGCACGTCAAAGAAGACGTTTTGGAGATAATTATGAACTTGAAGTCTCTTCGCCTAAAGATCCATGGAGAGCAGCAGTCTGTCAAACTTGAATTGGATGTTCATGGTGAAAAGGTTGTCACTGCCAAGGATATTACTGCCAACAGCCAGGTTGAGATAGTTAACAAGGATTTAGTTTTGGCGCACATCACTGACATGGCAGGGAATTTAAAGATGGAAATCTATGTCCAGACCGGCCGTGGCTATGAAACTATCGAATCACGCGAAAAGACTAAGCATGAAATCGGCTATATTGAAATAGACTCTGCTTTTTCACCAGTGTTGAACGTCGGTATCGCCGTGGAGAATGTCCGCGTCGGTAAGATGACCAACTGGGACAAATTAATCCTTACGCTCACTACTGATGGTACAATTTCCATTGAGCAGGCGTTTAATGATTCTACTAAGATTCTGATCGACCAATTCAGTTCCTTGCTTGCCCCAGCAGCCAAGACTGAAGAGATTGCAGAGGAGATTGTAGAGGAAGTAGAAGAGTCTGATGAGGAAGTTGATGAAGATGGTGAGGACCACGAGGAAAAGAAGAAGCGAGGACGTCCAAAGAAAGCTTAAATTTTGATTTTGATATTGTAAAAGAATACTATGAGGCACCGCAATAAAAATAAAATACTTGACCGAGATAAGGCTTCCCGAGAGCTCATGTTACGTAACCTGGCCTCTAGCATTATTATCTACGAGAAAGTTAAGACCACCGAGGCTAAGGCTAAGGCTGTCAAGCCGCTTTTGGAGCGCATGATTACTGTTGCCAAGTCTGGCGACTTATCAGCACGTCGCCGTCTGATCGCTACCTTGCCACAGACCCTGGCTGTCAAAAAAGCTATGGAGGTTTTGGGTGATCGCTATAAAGAACGCCCTGGTGGATATTCACGAATCATCAAACTTGGCTCCCGCCAGGGTGATGGAGCGGAAATAGTCCAGATTGAACTAGTTTAAAGATTTATATGGCTATTACAAAAGTAGAAAGAACAACACATAAGATCGACGCTTCGGGCCAGTCCGTAGGAAGAATCGCCACTCAGGTCGCAACCTATCTGCGCGGCAAGCACAAGCCTGAATTCCAGCCTCATTTGGATCTTGGCGACATCGTCGAGGTGACTAATATTGACCAGTTGAAATTCACCGGC
>JAAXVE010000201.1 GCA_013335665.1 Candidatus Falkowiibacteriota bacterium | reverse complement strand
CTTTCTCGCCATCTGGCGAGAAAGAGAAGTCTTTCCAATGGCTAGGCAGGGTTATTTGCTTCTGCTTGTCGAAGTCGTAGATTATGTTGGCCCCATCCGGATATTCCAGGACAGCTTTATTCTTATTCGGTGACCAGGTAACTGACTCGACAGAGTGGAAGACTTTGTCACTCAAAGCTACAGCCTGTCCATCTGGGGTGACTCGATAAAATTTGCCGTCATTTTGATTGTAGTATTGCAAGCCGTTGCCATTACTGCTTAATGTCGGTGCTAATGTAGAGTCTTGGACTAGGGTAGCCGTCTTAGTTATGTTTCCAGCCGCGGTGGGGTCTGGCTGGCTTTCGGTGCCGGGTTTGGTGGTAGTTGCCGCAGGGCTCAGAATACCGCCGCTTCCTGTCACAACTTGCCCCCCTGTACCGTTGTTAGCCGTAGGCAATCCACTGCCTGCGGTGGTGGTTGCAGTCGGAGTTGTGGTGTTTTCAGGGCCGTTTATAAGCGGTTTGAAAAAAAGGCTATAGATAAGATAGCCAATAAAAAAAACCAGGCCGAAAAAGCCAAGAATGAAAAATAATTTTTTGTAACGTGCAAAAAAGTCCATAAGACTATTTTATTAAGTAATTGATTTGTGTTATAATTTAGAAGTAAATTCTTTTGCTGCTAAACTAATATTATTATATAATATTAAAGCAAGTTATTAAAGAGTAAAAAAAGATATCTATGGGATTATTTTCGGGTGAACGCTATCTGGGTATTGATATAGGTACTTCTAGCATTAAAATAGTCGAATTGAGAAAGGAAAAGGGCCGGCCGGCATTGTCCTCTTATGGCTTTAGTGAGGGAAAAGAGGGGAATCTGAACATGGATTGGCAGAACAATCCAAAAAAAGCAGCACAGGCAATCAACCGCATCAGGCAGGAAGCAGGCATGTCTAGCCGTCAGGCTGTGGCCGCTTTACCTACTTATGCGGTTTTTTCATCGGTTTTACATTTGACAAATGTGGACAAAAAAGAAGTTGACTCAGCCGTGCGCTGGGAAGCTAAAAAAGTTATCCCCGTACCTTTAGAAGAAATGATTTTGGACTGGCGTCGCATTGAAGATGAACCGGGCCAACCTTCACAGCCGAATAGCTTTAAAATCTTACTGACTGGCGCTCCTCGCGGTTTGGTTAAGAAGTATATAGATATATTTAAGGAAGCTCAAATCAACTTGTTAAGTCTTGAGACCGAGACTTTTTCCTTGACCCGTTCACTTTTAGGTAAAGACAAGAGCACGATCATGTTGGTCGAGCTTGGAACCAGTACGACTGATATAACGGTGGTTGACAAAGGTATACCCGTCCTTTCACGCAGCATCGATGTCGGCGGACTGACCATTACAAAGGCGATCGGCGATAATTTGGGAGTGGGCATGGAGCGTGCTGAACAATTTAAGTATGATATAGGAGTAAATGCCTTGGAAAATAATCAGGATGTGGTTCCAAAGACGATCCTGGAAACGATCAATCCGGTTTTGAATGAGGTCAAATATGTTATGAACATGTTTGAGAGTAAGAACAATAAGCGGGTAGAGAAGATAGTCCTTTCTGGAGGAGCTTCGCTTTTGGCAAGTTTTTCCGGGCACATAGCCAAAACTTTGGATTTGAATGTCATTGTCGGCGATCCTTGGAACAGATTGGTTTACCCGATCGATCTTAAACCGGTTTTAGACGAGATAGGTCCACGCATGTCGGT
>JAAXVE010000082.1 GCA_013335665.1 Candidatus Falkowiibacteriota bacterium | reverse complement strand
TTCGTTTCACGCAGTTTATAAGGTTTAGACTGTTCCCCGTTCGCTCGCCACTACTAGGAGAATCGAAATTTAGTAATCGCAGGAGCGAACTTGCGTTCGCAGCTACAATTACTAAATTATTACTTTCTTTCTTTTCCTTCGGTTACTAAGATGTTTCAATTCACCGAGTACTCGTCTCATTAGCCTATGTGTTCAGCTAACGGACGCGCCGACTTCATCGGCGCAGGTTTCCCCATTCGGAGATTCCCGGATCAAAGGTTGCTTGCCACCTCCCCGAGACTTATCGCAGGCTGCTACGTCCTTCATCGTCTTTCCATGTCAAGGCATCCACCATACACCCTTAACGAGATTTTCCCACACTTTTGATTTAAAGTATGGTTCTCTTTGCTCTATTCGTTAACATTTGATATATAATTCTCTACTTACTTACCTCATATGCAATGATTATCTTTTGTTGTCGTGATAAAGATAATCATCTATTCTATTGTCAACGTTCTGCCGTTAAAGGCTAAAAGCTATTGCCAGAAGCAATAATTTTCAATCTTCAAGGATGTAAGAAACAAAAAACCGCTCTCCCGAGCGGCCGCACCAAGCAAAAAAAGCTGGATGTTAACCGCATTTACTCATCGAGATTCGCAGTGTTATACTCATATTCAATCTCACTTAAAAGTAATTACATTATACAGTATTTTTAAGCACTGTCAACCCCTTGGGCAATATTTTGTCCAATAAGGAAAAATTGTCAGAAATTTATCTAATTTTAGACTATTTACATCAGTCTGAATTTTTCCAAAAACTCTGGATTTTCCATGTAACTCTGCGCGACTTCCTTGGTAATTACGCCTTCTGAGAAAAGTCTCTTCAAATCTTGGTCCATTGAAACCATTCCTTTCTTGAAATTTGTTTCAATAACCGTACGCAACTGCGCGATCTTATTTTCGCGAATAAGGTTAGAAACAGCTGGTATATTGATCATTATCTCTCTTGCCGCAACTCTGCCGCCGCTTTGCTTTGGTATTAACCTTTGAGAAATAATGCCGGCCAAAGTTGTGGATAACTGCATTCGCACCTGATTCTGCTGATGCGGCGGAAAGATATCGATAATACGGTCAACAGTTTGCGAGGCACTGTAAGTATGGAGCGTGGCTAACACAAGATGGCCCGTTTCTGCCAAGGTGATAGTGGTCGCAATCGTTTCCAAGTCGCGCATTTCGCCAACCATAATAACGTTCGGATCTTGGCGCAGTGCGTGTTTCAATCCTTCGGAAAAAGAAGTCATATCACTGCCCAACTGACGCTGCACGATTACGCTTTTGCCTGACTTGAATGAGTACTCAATCGGATCCTCCAACGTAATGATGTTCGCTCGCCGCTTGTTGTTGATGTAGTTAATCATGGCAGCCAGAGTCGTTGACTTGCCGCAACCAGTCGGACCAGTAACAAGTATCAATCCTTGATTTAAATTCAATAATTCAAAAATTATTTCCGGAGTCGAGATGTCTTCTAATGTCGGAATGCAATTCGAGATGACGCGAGCTACCATGCCTACATTTCCCCTTTCATAAAAAAGATTTACGCGAAAGCGCGTCCTGTCTTCAGTTTCATAACCAAAGTCCAATTCTTTACTCTCGATAAATCGGCGCTTCTCATCTGCCGAAATCAAATCAAAACTCAACGACTCCACTTCCTTGGCAGTTAGCGTTTTTGCGTCTAGGTCGATCAATTCACCATCGATGCGAAGCATTGGTGGCATGCCGACGACCAAGTGCACATCTGAAGCTTTTGCCGCAATTGCGCTTTGGAAAATGTCGTATATAGTCATGATGTTGGATTATTATTTTTGTATTTATCGATTGATCTAATTATAACAAACTTTGACATAATAAAAAACAGCTTGCGCTGTTTTTTATTATGAGAATATATTTTATATTTTGATTACGATACTACCAACCCTTTTCTTTGACGGCCTTAGCTGCAGCATCGACTTGCGCCTCCTGTTTCGAAGAACCTTTTCCCTTTGCTACTAACTCATCCGACAGATAAACACCAACTTCGAAGATTTTAGCATGATCAGGACCAGTCTCCGACAATATCTTATAGTGCGGTGTTACCTTATATTGTTCCTGTGCTCGTTCTTGAAATTTTGATTTAGGGTCAAGATATAGCTCGTTCGAAAGAATGTACTCAAGGTGATTCAATATATTTACGCCAATAAATTGCTTGGCCGGCTCTATGCCTTGATCCAAGTACATCGCGCCAATAATGGCCTCGATGGTATTAGCCAAAATATATTGGCGGGCCTTCGAGTCCTTGTCTTTGGCCTCGCCCTTAGATAGATATAAAAATTCTTCAACGCCGAGTTCTTGCGCTACTTTGGCAAGCATCTTGGCATTAACCAAACTTGCGCGCCAATTAGTCAAATCGCCCTCTGGCGTATCTGGATAATGATGAAACAAATGTTCGGTAACAATGATTTCCAAGACCGCGTCACCCAAAAATTCCAATCTTTCATTGTGATGAATCTCAAATTCAGGATGTTCATTCAAATAAGACCGATGAACCATCGCCTGTTTTATCAGGTTCTTATTCTTAAATTCCAGCCCGACAATCTTTTCGAGCGCCGCTAATTCTCTCATATGTTTCGAAGTAAGCAGCCAAGAGAAGATAAAAATCATTTTATACACTCTTCGCGGCTTACGGAGTTAATTTTCAATTCCTAATTTTCAAACGATGTTATAATTCGCTTAAACATAATCAGGCGCAATGGCAATTATGCAGGATTGCCGAATCAGCTAGAAGACGGTATGACTAAAATTAAATCAAGCCTGCACAGCCTCTTCGGGTTTTGCATCATTTTCAGCACGTTTTTCATCCACTGCTTTTTTGATACCCTGTTTCTCAATATCTTTATATATGGCGCCTAAGACACCATTCACGAATTTGCCTGAAGATTCGCCACCGAAGGCTTTGGCAATCTCAATTGCCTCGTTGATCGCCACCTTGGCAGGAATGTCCTGATCGTAAATCAATTCATAAACGCCGATTCTTAAGATATTACGATCAACTATCGTTATCTGATCAAGCGGCCACTCAGTAGCATAGCGAATTATGTACTGGTTCACCTCATTAAGATTCTCGATAACGCCTTTCACTACATCATAAGCAAAACCTCCATCATCCAAATTAGGGGCAAAGTGTTCAAGATTTTTCTCGATAACCTCGGTCAAATCAGTAGAAGTGCGCCCGTTAAAATCCCACAAGAACAGCGTCTGCATGGCAATAGTGCGGCTAAGGTGGCGGTTTGACATAGTAGTGTGAAGCTACATATTTATTTTAATCTACGAATCAGCAATTCGTAGATCTGAACAATATTGTAACGATTATTTTTTAATTTTTGGTGCATCAAGCTTCAAAACTTGCTTCCCCTTATAGTTACCGCAAAATTTGCAAGCGGTATGAGGCAGAACTGGCTTGCCACATTTAGGGCAGGTGTTAACGGCTACTTTCTTAAGAGCTTGGTGTGAACGTCCACGGCGAGCCTCGCTAGTCGGACGTCGTTTTGCTGGTACTGGCATAACAATTAAGGCTAAAGGCTAAAGGCTAAAGTCCGAATTATCAGCTTGCACAGTAATTGCGACTTTAATTAGCGCTTTTTAGTTTATATTTTTAAATTAAAGGTCTGGTTCAATATAAATAAAATAAGGCTTTATGTCAATAGCATGGCTGAAGCCTACTTATAACGTAGTGCATCCAAGGGGTTGATTTTTGCTGCTTTTCTCGCAGGATAAACACCGGTGAGAAACCCAACTACGCCTGAAAAAACCAAAATAAAACCGATAAACCAGAGTGGACGGTAAAATAAGTTCAAAGATTGCCCACCAAAATTCTTTGCAAGCAAATTTACGCCCATATTAGCCAACTCACCACCCAAATAACCAATAATTATGCCCATAATTCCGCCTAAAAGCCCCATCAATAAAGACTCAATTAGGAACAGGACTAAAATATCCACCTTGGAAGCGCCGATTGCCCGCATAATGCCGATTTCATTTATCCTCTCAAGCAAAGCAATGGTCATTGTGTTAAACATGCCAATGGCAGAAACGATCAAAGCTACTAATCCAAAAAGTGAAAGCACTATCTGCACAATGCTAAAAATCTTATTTGCCTGATCTATGGTGTCGGACAAAGATGAAACGATGAAGCCCTGGTCTATAATTGATGTTCTGACCTGATCAGTAAACTGGCTTGAATCGACTTTAACCTTGAGCTGATTAAAGCTGTTGACATTCAAGTCACTGAGCGTCTTGGCAGACACAAAAACGTAGCTGGTACTGTCATCATCAATAACGCCAACTATCTTATATTTTTCTTCACGCTTAACTACTCCCATTTCCTCACTACCTTCCTGCCCACTCTTCGACATGAACAAACTCAAGCCGA
>JAAXVE010000081.1 GCA_013335665.1 Candidatus Falkowiibacteriota bacterium | reverse complement strand
AGAACATGATAGATTGGGACTTAACAAGTAAATTAGCTACGATAGCAGCAGCAGTATTAATTGTTCCTCAAATAGCCGTTGCAGTTTATTCGATATATCAAACTAATAAACGCGACAGAATGAAAACCACTTTGGATTATTATGAGAAAATTAATCAGGAAATAAAACGTGAAAAGAGAGAAATTAAAGAAAAATACGGCCCTACGCTTACAAAAGAAATCAGTCATCAAATTCATAATGAGAGAATTGATACATCAAAAGTAAATAAAATATTGAATTCCTATGAGCGTTTATCTCTTGGCGCAAATTTAGGAGTTTATGACATTAACGTCCTAAGCAAAATAAGCGGAAAGCTGCTAATCGAAAATTACGACCGATTTCGAGAGTATATAGAGTACAGACGTGAGCTTAAGAAATCGCATACTGCTTGGATTGAATTTGAAAAACTTATTTTAGAATTAAAACGTCTGAGAGGCGAGAGCTAACCAGCGCTCAGACCATGACCGGGCGATGAATCTGCCCGGCAGGTCAAGCGCGGCCCCGTTATGGCAAAAAAAGGAAAAATATGAATCCAATCATCTCCCTAATCCCTTTTCTTCTTTTGTTTACGCTCATCCCAGCAATCTACGGGGGATACATCAAATTATCTTCGCGACTCCTTCGCTATCAAGGGATTTCCTGGAAGCAGGGTTTCGTATTTGGACTTATCGTAGTCATCTGTAGTTCTGTGATACGAGCCGCTTTGCTTGGTTTTGGACACCTATTGCCGATTGTCCCAGGTGTTTTATTAGGACTCCTTGCTAACTGGTTAATTGGCAGTTGGTATTTCAGTCGACGAAGGGTCAACACTGAAGGGGGAACTCTAGGTTGGGACAGAGCCTTGAAGTTAACTGGGATTGCCGTTTTAATGTTGGCTCTAACAGGAACACTTTTGATTGGTGCTGTGAAAATGCTGTCTTAGGTGAGCCATGCCATAACCAAGCCACTCGACCTGACCGATAAAGCCGTCAGGTCAGCGGCCAAGACGTTGAACAAAATCAGAAAAGACGAAGGTAGCGTAAAGTGGAACCTGACAACTGCATAGTTGAAAAGCTCCCTCGGACGCGGCGAAAAACACGCCGCGCCGACCACGCTCATTTCCGTCACTGCTCAATGAAATAGGAGGTACATCAATGCAACTTGTAAATTTTTCAGTGACCAACTTTCGGAGCATTACCATTGCACATAAGGTTGCTTTATCCGGCACTACAATTTTAATTGGCAAAAACAATGAAGGTAAATCAAATATTTTGAAGGCACTTGATATCGCAATGCTGGTTTTGCAAGAGCACGCAGTGGAGGAAGGTCGGAGGCTGGTACGAAGAAATGTAAGAAATGATGATAGGTCGTATTTTTGGCAAAGAGATTTCCCAATCGGATTGCAATCAAGAAAAACAGGAACTCAATCCATTTTTCGACTGGAGTTCTTATTAGAAGATGGCGAAGTTACCGAGTTTGTTGATAAAATCAAATCAAATCTAAATGGCACGTTACCAATTGAAATAAAAATAGGAAAAGAAAATCGCGCATCAATTAAGGTTGCAAAAAGAGGAAAAGGTGGGACAGCCCTTACGTCTAAGTCAGGTAGAATAGCCGATTTTATAGCAAAGAAAATTGTCTTTAACTATATCCCTGCAATAAGAACAGAACAAGAGGCTTTGGCAGTAATTAGGAGAATGCTGTCTCAACGACTAAGGGCACTTGAGTCCCAACAACCTTATCAAGAAGCGCTAAAAGTAATTAAGGATCTTCAGAGTCCAATATTGTTAAATTTGGCCAAAGCTATAAAAGGGCCTTTAGTGGAGTTCCTTCCCAATATAAAAAATGTCAAAATTGAAATCCCAGATAATCAGCGAATGTCGGCTCTTAGAAGTGAATTTGAGGTAATAATTGATGATGGGACACCTACAAATATTGAATTCAAGGGTGATGGTGTAAAAAGCTTAGCCGCTCTAAGTCTCCTGAAAATAAGGGCCGAGTCTGGAGGTGCTTCCATAATTGCTATTGAGGAACCTGAGTCACACCTGCATCCTGCCGCAATTCATCAACTAATCGAGGTGGTTGTTTCATTGGCCGAACAAAATCAGGTAATTATAACAACACACAACCCACTGTTTGTAGATAGACAAAATATAAAATCAAATATTATCATCGACAAGGGAAAGGCAACTCCAGCAAGAAACGTTAAAGAAATAAGGGATTTACTTGGAATTAAAGCCTCGGACAATTTGATAAATGCGAGCTATGTTCTAGTTGTTGAAGGCGAAGAAGATGTTATCGCATTATCTTCATTACTGCCTCATTTAAGTGAAAAAATATCAAAAGCACTAAAGAGTAACTTATTGATAATAGATCAAATTGGCGGAGCTGGAAATTTGTCATATAAGTTATCTCAACTGAGTAACTCTTTGTGCGTCTATCATGCATTATTGGACAACGATGAAGCTGGAAAGAAAGCCAGTCAAAAGGCATTAGATGAAGGCGTGCTAACATTGAAAAATTGTACTCTAATTATCTGCAACGGCATGACTAATTCTGAAATGGAAGACTGTTTTGACCCGATTGTATACAAGCAAGAAATACTTGATCAATTTGGAGTAAACATCAATTCGCCCAAAATACGAGGTAATTTAAAGTGGTCTGACAGAATGAGAGACGTATTTTTGGATCAAGGTAAACCGTGGAATGATGCTGTAAAAAAGCAAGTTAAGTACCATGTGGCAAACTGTGTGAAGAAAAATCCAACTACATCGCTTAATGTTCATAAACGTAACGCAATTGATGCGGTAGTGAGTAGCTTGGAACTACTCATCAAAGGTTGACAAACGGGTTTAATGGAACCAGCAGATTCTAATTTACCCTTACTCACAACTATCGAAATCTGATTGCTGGCTGGAGGGATTCTACATGAATACTACGATAAACTTTTTCTTGGCCTTATTTACTTTATGTCTCGCACTTGCAGCCATTGGCGGAGAGACTTGGAGGAAAGATGACCCAACGCTGACATTGCTAAAAAGACTTACAGTGCGTGGATGGATATCAATTGCAATACTATTGTTAATATTTGCATTGAATGTAAAAAAAGACAATGAAACCGATAGAATACAAAAAAATAGTGATGCTGAAAAAAAGCAGGCTTACTTGGAAATTAAATCGCTACTCGAAAAACGCTTGGAATCAATTGAGCAGAATATCGGTTCACTACATGTGAAAATAAGTGCTAGCAAATCAACGGAAAAACAGGCAAGCCTGAAAAAGGATTTAAGTGGTTTAATACGCTTGGCCGGGTCAGTTGAAGGCGAGTCTTTGCGAATTCCTGTGACAAATACAAAATCACCAACACCATCTATTAATAAAACTACGAATTATGAATACGATGATCAACTCAGGTTATTTCGAGTGACAAGGGGGGATGGTACTCAAATAATTTACTCTTATGATGACGCCGGTAATAGAATTAAAAACCAGGTAATAGTGCCACAAAGTTAGACTTTTGAGGTTCAACCCCACCCAGTTGACAAAACCAGAACTCCAACGGCATGAGCACCGAATATTCAACCAACGGCAGCACCGGTCAGCGGGGAAAAGCCCCCGCAGAGCCGGTGTGCCTTATCACGTCGGGCAAAATTATAAGGATGAAACAATGACTGATGATGTCCATAATGAAATTCGCCGCAAACTTGCCGATGGTACGATTACCGATTCCACAAAAGAACAACTCGAAAAATACGTTGCAGCTCTATGTAGAGGTGGAGCAAACAATAGCTATGGCAGTTCATTCCACGCAATATGCGGAACGGTTCAAACACTTTTAAAAAGCAAAATATCCGAAGAAGGCGAAGCAGCAAGACATCTCGAAATTCAAAACAAACTAGAAGAACTCAAAAAGCACCATTGGACAGTTAATCCAAATTTCTGGTTCACTTTTATAGCTGCTATATCTGGTGTTGCGGGATGTATATTGACCTGGAGTTCCTCTCAACAGCAGCTCGTTGAAGCCAAGAAAAGTAACGATTTAAATATAATGGCTGCATACTCAAATGCCTCATCATCAAAGGCAAGTCTTGAAATGACACAAGAGGGTTTAAAGACAACAAAAGACACCTTAAAAAGAGTCACTGAAAATGTGGATATTTTGAAAGAAACACAAAGATCTAATTTGGTATTGATATCACAGTCTACAGGTTCTACTGATCAGCGCTACCAATTGTCAGTTAAAATTCAATCTGGCACACTAATAACATCGTTGCCCAATGCAATAAATTACTACTTCAAAAATGTTGGAAATACTCCAATCAAACATATAAATATCAAGAATGCATGCCTTGCTCGTTTTGCTCAGTTTTAACAACTGCTTGAGGACATTTGTCGTTATTAGACAGCTCATCATTATAGCCAATGCATGCATTCT
>JAAXVE010000080.1 GCA_013335665.1 Candidatus Falkowiibacteriota bacterium | reverse complement strand
TCCTTCTGCTCCTTGCATACTGCGCGCGAGTCCATCGCTTTTTCCGCAACTCGCATATTGCCGGACTCATTCGCCTCGTTAGCGGCCTTGTCCTCGTAAGCGTAAAAATCATCGAGCTTGGCGATATCTGACTTCAACTCGGCGTCGGTCATGTCCTGTAGCTCGGCATATTCTTTGGCCTTGCAGATGCTCTCAGCGGCAAGAGCGGACAGCGGCATCGACAAAGCCAACAACAAGATAATAGTTTTCATGTAATCCTCCTTTGAGTCATACTTGTATGCTAAGGAATTCTTGTAAATGTGATTCCAGTTGTGGCGTCAAACTCCTTGGAGTATTCCGCGTATCGCTCTGCCCACCGTTCATTAAATGCAATATCGTACGTTACAATAAATCCTCTTACCGTGTCACTGGCTATTTTCATCGCATCTTTAAATACTTCGGGGTGGTTGTCCCTGATGTGGCTTATTGTGTCGCCACCAGTAACTCGGCCACATATCCCGCATTTTTCTTGTGCCATGGCTCGACCTCCATTGATCCTGTCAAATAAACCACACGGGGCGTTAATGTTCAAGGTGATTTTTGGTTAGCCGCCCAATCAGACAGACATTGAAATGAACAGAACGCGTGAATATCGCTTCCACATCCTTCGCAGTCATAATTTAACCATACCTCAATCTCTTGATATCGCCTCGGGATAACTGCGTCGCAATGTGCGCAATGCTCTTGTGTTTTGCGCTTAGTTTTTATAACCGGTGTCTTGACTCCATTTATGGTTTCAACTTCAGCCACTTCGTATTCTTCACCGGTCTCCTGGAATCGTTCGTACATATTGCCTCCTGCCCGAATCTACTTACTTGGCTTATTTCCCCGCCGTCTGTGATTGTCGTTTCTTCTGAGCCGCCACCAGCCTGTAGTATTGATCCTTGCAGACATCGCTTGATGTGATAGTAATATCAGCAGCCACGAACTTGCCGTCGTTAATCAACTCCGACGCTCGCTGGTATTCACCTCTATAGAGACGGTCAACCCTGGCAATCTCTGATTGCAGGACTATGTCCGCCATGCCCTGAATCTCAGCATATTCGTAGATGTGACACGGACTCGCGGCAAGGGATGGTGCTGGAAGGGATAAAGCTAACAGCAGGGCAATGGTTTTCATATCCACTCCTTTTGATCTGTAGTATCAAAGCATTACATCGAGCGACACATGGATGGTTTCCGGCCTTCCGCCTAATCTCGCCCGTTCTGCATCTGATCTGATGCATGCAACAGTTACGCCGTGGTCGCCTTCAAATTCTCGTATCAGTGACAATATCTTGTGCTCCAGTATCGCCTTTTTGTCCTTTATGGTTTTCACATGACCTCCTTGATCCGCCGGCGGATAGCTTCCGCACAATCATTGCGATTTTCCCACCGCTTGCTCTCAACCAGTTTCGCCGCCTCTTCCAGCCCCGCGATACACCCCTGTGCAATAGCATGACGACACAAGTGTTCCCCGCTATCGTTCCACCACTCTTCATATGATTCTTTCCGGCCCTCTACCAGGCCGGATTGACGGCCAAGGGCAAATATTTCGAAGAAGGTTTCTTTTTCGTAGCGATCATCACAATCTTTCTCGCTGTATTTATATGCGTGCCTTTGTGCCCACCACTCTTCAAAATATTTCTCAGCGTCCATTGTCTGCCTCCCCTTTCGCCTTGGCTATTGCGGCCCTTGCGGTTATTACACATGCCCACGTTTCCGCTACATTAGGATCGCCATACTTGTCACGTGCCGTCTGCCGGTTAAATTCAACAATCCTTTCCAATGCCTCCAGCAGATCGTGGTTTACGCCCCTCAGTCTCCTAATCTCTTCTGTCGCAGCCTTGCAGATACCAAGGTCGTATTCGTAATCGGCAATGCCCTGGGCATTCAGACGGTCGATTATGTCGGTCATGTTTCTCTTCTCGATCATTTCTTTTCCTCCCCCCGATTATCCCCGCCCGGCTGCGGAGTTGATTGCTCTTTAGACACCATGAGGATGCCGGAAATGGTGTCCATAACGTATTCAGCCGGTATTCTGATGGCCTTGTTTTGCACCTGGAGAATAACGTCTCCGGATTTGTGTCTGCCGATCAGTACGGGATGAATCTGCTCACCAAGTGGCCCGACTTCAACAGAATCAGATTCGCCCCTCAGATACGCAACGGTGACGCCGAAATAATCCGCTAGCGCCTTCATGCTGGCTTGATTCGGCTCTGTTACCCCTGCCTTATACCTTTCCAGGCTCAGGGCATTTATCCCGGTCTTGAGGCTAAATTTGTACCCGCTTATCTTGGCAGGGACTTCTTCGGTGAGCAAGTCAATAACCCTTTGCGGCGTTTTCTTCATCAGCTCCTCCTTGTGTTGTTTAAGGATACTATACCACAGTGTTCGAAGAGGTCAACCAAAATAAATCGCATATCCGAAAATATCATATTCCGAAGTGATATTTTTTCGCTTGCAATGTAGCGCAAATTGGTATAGTGTGAATCTCGCGAACGGTTTCAAATGGTTTTTAACATGCCCTCCCACCACCTCACATAGTTGTAGTACCAAAAAGACCGCCCTGAAACCGTTCGCAACGATTTGGGCGGTCTTTTTGTATCCAGCCTGTTCCTCCACCACCCTTTCGGAGTTAGCGAAAGCTGGATCGAAAATACCCAACAGCAACAAAAGCACAGCCTCGGCAGACGGGCTACACGCTAAACAATAGCAAGCGGTGCGGTATCAGACGCACGTCAATGAGCAGAAGTGTTTCACACCCTACACTGAGGACCCGCAAGGGTTGATCTGGCCATAAAGGGGACGCGAATGCCTTTATGGTTCCGTGGAAACGCGGAAGGGGAGCGTGGGTAATTTCGGGCTGATAACCGAATCTCAAAGCGTCGTTGAGCCTCTACCCCGAAAACGTAACTAAAGTATCCTCCATACCTGATCGGCTCATTCACCGAAAACGGTATCCCCTCATTGGCAGTAAATGCTGGGGGCCTGGATAGTCAGGCAGGGGAGAAATACTAGACGTGTATCTAGTGAAAGGGAAACATCATTGAAACCAGCGAAAAGCCAGCAAATTAAGCCAAAACACAAGAACATGGTTGATTGGATGAAAACGCCGGAATACCGGGAAGCAATATTGATGAAGGTGCTGCGATCGATGAGGCATTACGGCTACTCGGAATGGATGAGTGAAGAGTTGAAAAAACTAGGGCTGTCATTATGAAAGGATCAGCGATGAAACGTAAAAGCAAGAACAGCAAACAGCAGCAGGTAACGGCAGGGGGAAGTGGTGCGGCATTGGTGGCGATCAACGAACGTATTGTCGGAGAGCGTACCATCCAGACGGTCAACGCCAGGGACTTGCATGCGTTCTTGGAGGTCGGAAAAGACTTCTCCAACTGGATCAAGGATCGAATTGGTCAGTATGATTTCACCGAAAATCAGGACTTTGTTTGCTCGCCCGTTTTGGCGAGCGAAGGCAGAGGTGGTCAGAATCGTATCGACTATCACATCACTCTCGACATGGCAAAAGAGCTTTCCATGGTCGAGCGCAATGAGAAGGGCAAACAGGCCAGGCAGTACTTCATCGAATGCGAGCGCAAGCTGAAAGATCCTGCATTCTCCATCCCCCAGACCTACGCTGATGCCCTTCAGCTTGCCGCAGACCAGGCAAAACAGCTTGCCCTTGCCGCGCCCAAGGTTAAGGCATACGAGGCCTTCTTATCCTGTAAAAACGCCATGACGTTCAACGAGGCGGCTAAAGTGTTGGGGACCGGCCAGAACCGGCTATTTCAGTTTTGCCGCGACTCCGGCTATCTGATAGATGGCGGAACAAAGCACAACTTGCCTTACCAGGAGTTTGCCGACCGTGGTTATTTTGAGGTGCGGGAGATCGTTATCCATCACTCCGATTGGAGCGAGCGCAAAAGCCAGACATTGATCACTGCCGCAGGGCTGGACCGCATCCGGGGGCAGATTGATAGCTATTTTGAGGAGTGCAAACATAAAGGGGGAGCGGCATGACCGATAAAGACAGGGCAGTCCTTCGCGAACAGGCCACTGCATACATATCTAAGACAGAAGGCGACGCCAGGAAGACCATATACGGCATATTGGGGCCGATTGAAGGAATGGATATAAAGGAGAATGACATGGAAAAAGTAACCACCCATCAGAATATTGCACAAAACCGAACCAATATCGAAGCCGACATCAAAAGATTCAACATCACCTTTCAAAAGTCAAAATTTGAGCGATTCCAGGAACTCATTCGTAGCGCCGGATGTGGACGCGAAGCGCCCGGCCTTGTCCTGAATGTTTTTGTGGGAAAAGCAGTTGAGCTACTGGAACGTGAGGTAGCGGAAAGCAAAAAGGAAGGTAGAAAAATAGGGCTGCACGAAATGATGAACGTGCTCTCCTTGAAATAAACTGTACCA
>JAAXVE010000200.1 GCA_013335665.1 Candidatus Falkowiibacteriota bacterium | reverse complement strand
ATCTTAGATGCTATATATTAAAATACGGGTTCCCCTATTCTTAAAGCAAGTGTTATTCTAATAATAAAAAAACCGCCCTTTTGCAGAGCGGCAGTTTTCTTTTTTTTTCACAAAGATCACTGGTGCATCTTTGCTATTTTATCATCGTGTGCAAGTCTGAGCACCGAGCCTGGCAATCCCGATTGTTCCTCGATTTGTTTGAGGGTTGTTTCGAAAATGCCTTTCTTCTGCTGTTCAGGATTAAACAGAAAGATGTTTCCAAAACCATCCCCCTCCAAGCATGTCATTATATAGAGTCCAGGCTCATCGTCTCTCGCATGCTCCATAAAAAAATACACAGGAGAACCATCAGGTCCTTCAAATACCACGACCCTCTTGAGCCTTTCCGCATCATCCATGCTCAAACCTAGCATTTCAGGCCTGTTTCTGGGAGGGCTTGCCACGAACAGGTCAAGCAGTATGTCATCTTCGATCAAACCTGATCCGATTGCTGCTCTATACCTTACGTTCTTGTCAGTGATGATAACTTCACATTCTCCAAGTCCGATCGCCGATTCGCTTGTCTGCGCAAAACCGCGATAAACCCCTTTGTACCTTTTCATACACCATTCTCCTTTGAAGTAGTTCATCCGCCTCTTCGCTCCCTGTTTACGGTTTGAAAAAACGCCAAAAAGCTGCACCAGTTACAAAAAATAGCACGAATGTGCTATTTTTGTCAATTTGAACAAATAATAAAATGCCTATGACTATTAGCCAGATTATCAATCCAAATAAATCGGTAAAGTTTCAGCAGAAAGACCGATATCGTGACCCAACCCGAAAAGATGATCCTTATGATCGGCATTTCTTAAAAGGATCTGAAAAGCATTAATTCTCCATCTCCTCAATAAGGATATGCGACGCTTCGCCGGATAAACCCTTTCCTGAAGCATGTACAACAACCATTCACGATGGTCGTCTTTTATCTTAATCATCTTGTGTTGGGCTAACTCGTCTAGGACATTCTCAACGTTTGGCTTTTCCCAATAGCCGAAGTTGACTTTGACTGAAACAATACTCCCTTTGTTGTTCTTACCCTTCTTGAAAGTCACAATCTCAAAGCGACGGTGCTGCATGTGTGGGCTTCTCTCGATAGTAACATGAAGAAAAATTATATTTCTAGGCATTGCCCTGAATCGAGCCCAAAAAACCTGAAAGATAATAGGAACAAACTGTGTCGGACTCTTGGTAAATTTACGACTTAAGAAAATGACAGTCTTCGGAATCTCGGCGTGTTTCTTTTCCGACAATCTTACGAGCTCCTCTATATTCATCTTATGGACCGCGTCATTTGATCTGTTGATGGCACGCTGTCCCCACTGCCAAGTTGTCATGAAGAAATAAAGAGTTACACCGATAGCAAGCGGTATGAAGCCCCCTTGGAAAAATTTTGTCGAGTTGGACAAGAAAAAGAAAGAATCCAGGATTGCCAATGGTGCGAATACGCAAAGTGCCTGCCATCTTTTCCATTTCCACAGATATTGCGTAATGAATATCATGGCTAAAGAAGTTGCCAACATGTCTCCAGAAACGGCGAGGCCATAAGCCGAGGCCAAGCTTGAACTCGATTTAAAATAAAGAACCAGGAGAACACATCCAACAAACAAACCCCAATTTATCATAGGGATATAAATCTGACCCTCGTGATTCTCATTCGTATATTTCTTGCGCAAAGGGGGAAAAAGTTTCATGGCGGCAG
>JAAXVE010000079.1 GCA_013335665.1 Candidatus Falkowiibacteriota bacterium | reverse complement strand
CTGGCGGCAGATTAACCGCGACCACGGCGTTAATCTCACCTGGCGTCGGAGTCTCGCTCCAGATCCAGCCACCCACGTCATTCCTATCATAACTCCGGCCTTCTGCAGGTTGCTCATAACTTAAAGACTGACGCTGCGTACCGCTTTCTGGCGAAAACAGGAATAACTGCCCGCGATCGTTGGGCAGTACCAGCTTGGTTTCACTTCGCCACAAGACAGTGAGGCCACCCGGATTCAAAAAATTAGACCGCGTACTGTTTGGCGCAATAATATACTGTTTTTCACCAACGACGACACGCCAGCCAGTGATATCGATGGCCGTGAAGCCGACGTTCAGCAATTCGATATATTCACCAAGCGCGTCATTGCCCTTGGGATTTGGTAATATTTCGTTTATTACCAAATCAAGCGAAGACCCGTTACTGGCCGAAGAAGCACTGCTCACTGTTGAAGGCGAAGTGCTGGCATTGGAATTTTCAACGGTTTCCGGCGTAGTTGTCGCCGTACTGCTCGCTTCGACCGGAGTCGTGCCGGTCGCATTGCCGGAAAGCAAGGCAGAAACGCTGTTCGTCGCCCGTGGCGTACCTTCGGGAATGAGACTGGAAAGCCAAGAACCGTCATCGGCGCGCTCCATCGTTTGCTTTGTGGTGTTATTGCCGCCCGGCCAGCTACTTGTTGCAATCACCGAATCGATTAACACTCCGGATTTATCAAACAAAGATAACGTTTCGTTGGAGTTGCTCAAAGCTCCCGGATAAACCTGGTCGGCAACAACAGTTGATACGGTCTGATCATTTGTCCTTTCGAGCAGATAAAAGCTGCTTGAGGCGATCTTGCCTGACAAAGCGATGTCAGGCGTGCCGTCAGCCGCTTTCAAAGTCCAGCCGCTCAAATCAATCTCCGTATCCGCGCCGTTCTTCAACTCGATCCATTCGGCATTAGAGCTGCTGGCCGTGCCCATCCAGGCAACTTCATTAATCAAGATTGCTGGCATGTCCTGACCTTGCGCCCCGAGGCCCCTCAGCATCAGCCAGGATGCCAAAAAAATAAAAAAAAGCCCTGTTGGCACATAAAATGACAACAAAGCTTTGATTCCCCCTTTTGAAATCATAGTTTTGAGTTAGATATCGTTATGAACAATTATATCATCCTCAAAAAGAATCGGCTATATTCGGATTAAACCGCTAATCTTATTTGGTCAAAACTATTGAACTATGATTTTTCCTCTCATCATCACATGGAAAGCACAGGCATAATCATATGTGCCGGATTTGGTAAAGGTGTAGCTGTACGTCTGCCCCTGAGATAATGTGTGCGAGCCGAAGCCAGGTAAGCTTGTTCCTTCTTCCGGGGTAACCGTATGATAATCGCTATCTTTATTAGTCCACACCACTGTCATGCCTCGTTTAATCGTAGCCACTGTCGGGTTAAAAGAAAAACCAGCGATAGGGATGTTGAAGATGTTTTTATTGACTTCGGTGCTCTCCGGAAATTTCTTATTCACCGGTATCTGTGCCAGATTTTTATTATTCATACCCAGTCCCAATGTTCTCATAACCTTAAAGGCATCGGCAGGCCGGCCTAAATAATAGCGTTTTAGATTGGTCGGATTGACATACCAAGCCTCGCCATGGCTCTGAATTTGCAAAAGAATTCTGCCAGAGAAACGGCGAGCAAAAGCTGTATTGCCGCCCGACAAGCCCGAAGAGGTGACGATTTTTTTGATATCATCATTACTTACCCCCAAGCCGAAACTCTTCATAATATTGTACGCGTCGGCAGGGCGGCCCAAAAAAGCGCGCGTCTTGGTGGATGGATCGACATACCACGCTTGCCCCTTACCCTCGACCTGCAAAAGAATTCTGCCGCTCATTTTCGTGGCCAGATCGGTGGCGGCCACAACACCCGACAATGGGAGGCAAACCATTGCGGAGAGCAGAAGCAATAGAAAGATTTTTTTCATAAATTTGGCTTAAATTTAACAAAATTATTCTTTTATATTATAAATATATCATTAAGCTTGCATTAATACCATATTTTCTCACAAAAAAACACCCGGGATCACCGGGTGTTTTTAGTATGAGAATAATTCTGATTATTCAGTTTCTTCCTTTTCTTTCTTCGGCTTCTTTTCCTTCTCTTTCTTTTCTGCTTTCTCAGCTGAATCTGCCGCGACTTCAGCATTGACGTTAGCTAAGCCAAGGCGATGCTCTTTAGGCTCGATCGAGATGATCTTGAACTCTGCCTCATCATCAATCCTGTAAAGCTCTTCGATCTTCTGATTAGGTGCCAAGCCCAACTGGCTGACGTGTGCCAAGCCATGAATGTCATCATCCAGCTTAACGAACAAGCCGAAAGGATTGACCTTCAAGATAGTGGTCTTGATTACATCGCCGACCTTGAACTTCTCACTGATATTGTCCCATGGATCGCGAGCCAATTTCTTAGCAGACAAGAAAATCTTCGAACCGTCGATATTGATGATTTCTGCATCGATTTCCTGGCCAGTCTTGAACAGATCGGCTGGATCATCGATACGCTGCCAAGCGAGCTCTGAAATATGGATCAAACCTTCCAGGTTGTCACCGAAGCTGATAAAGACACCGAAATCGGTAACTGCAGTAATTTTGCCAGTGACCTTTGTTCCAATCTTGTATTTGGCAATGACATCCTTCTGGCGTTCATTCCAAGCCTCTTTCTCTGAGAAGATAATCTTCTCGCCCTTCTCATCCAAAGTCATAACGCGGACATCAAAATCAGTACCAACAAAAGACTTAAGCTTTTCTAAGATGCGGCTCTTGTCGCCACCGGAAACACGAGGATAATTCTCTGGGGCCAACTGAGAGACAGGCAAAAAGCCTGCGATCTGACCAAAGCTTGCCAAAAGACCGCCGCGATTGGCATCGATAATGCGAACCTTGATAACGCTCTTATTGGCGAATGAATCCTTGAGGCCAGCCCAGGCTTTCTCCTGGCCAGCATAACGGAATGACAACTCGATGTTGCCCATCTCGTTCTCTTCTTCAAAGACGGTTGCCTCAATCTCGTCACCCGGCTTCAAGTTAGCGTACTCCGGAGCTTCGTCATAAAGTTCGCGACCACGGACAACACCGATAAAAGTGCCGTCGATGTCCAAGCGGACCTCAGCCTTAGAGGCTGACAAAACGATACCAGTAACGGTCTCGCCTACCTGAGGAATGCGGATACCGCTCTTCTCTTTGCTTAAAGCTTTGGCAAATTCTTCACCTTCGATGGTCTGTTCGACATCACCCAAAGGAACTACTACGTTTTTATTGTCTGACATATTAATAAAACCAATTTTACCAATAAAAAAATCGGCTTTACCCTGCAAATTGCAAGTCCCCCAACCACCTTGGCAAAATTTGCCTAAAATTAGGGAATTAGTAAAAGGTGTTTATATATTTGTAATGATGCCCATATCTTACAATAACTTTGCCGATATGTCAATGGCTGACTTGGGAAAAAACTAAAAAGCAGGCACTTAAGAATGTTAGTCTTTAGTTCCGCCCAAGGCGGACAGGCTTTAGTCTTTGATCTTTATACTCCCCATATTCACATAGTCCTTCCAGATCTTATAAAGCTCTGCTGTAGCGATTAGGTCCCAACTGTTATATTCCGCAATATCCTGATAGCGATGGTCCTTAAAAAACTTTCCAACCTCTTCACCGGAAATACCATTAGCCTTCGGGCTTGAGATGCCGAAAGCGCGACAATACAGATGCAAGCTGCCTTTACGCCGTACCGCACCGTAAAAAGACAATTGGTCCATCAGATCAATATGCTTACGGTCCGGCAACTGGCTGGAAAGGTAACGATTAGACAAAAGGTCCACTGTCGGACGAATGCGATGCACAGCTGACCTTATCTGCATGAATGGCACGTCAAAACCGCGCCCATTAAAGCTAATGAATTCCTGATAATTCTTCGCCCCTTCCCAAAAGGCCGCCAGCATCTCAGCCTCCGTCCTGGGTTTGAAAGTAAAATTCTCGTCCTGATAATCTTTCAGATCTATTTCTGGCGACTGGAAATAAACCACCCCCATATTTCTCACCGTGTCATAAATACCCAAGGCAACAATCTCACCGGTCAATGGCGAAAAGCTCAAGCCGTCTTTCAAATCGGCTAAAGCTGATTGGTAACGCACTTCATCGCCCATAGCTTCATGGCGGATCCAGCGAGTCAGCTGGCCTTGGGTTGTCTGGTCAAGCTGGTCAAAATCAGCTCCGATAGTTTCGATATCAAAGACTAAGGACATGATGGATTGTTGGTTAGGTCTTAATTAAGGGTTATTAAGGATATCTTATTCATTTAAGAAAAATAAATCAGTAAGGTCAAAAAATCTTCAATGTTAAAAATGAAGACATTCGTATAAAAAATACGCCTCATAAATCCGAGGCGTATTTTTGTAACTTATCAATATCTTTTATATTACTGTCCGCAACCGGCTGCGCC
>JAAXVE010000078.1 GCA_013335665.1 Candidatus Falkowiibacteriota bacterium | reverse complement strand
CCCGTGGTCTGATCCAGCAATGACCAAAAGTCCTCAAACTTCTCAATACCAACTTCAACCACCTCAACACCTTTTTTTTCAGCCAATTTTATATTATAACGGGTCTTCTGGTGCATGGACTTGAGTAGCTCTTCTTCATCTGGCGTAATATCTTTTATCAGTGTCTTGCTAGGCTGCACGTCGACTCCCTGAAAAAAAGGCCTTCCTTTGGCTATCCTCGCAATTTCATTATGACAATCGAAGTATGGATCAAACCTCAAAAACATTGCCATTTCATCTTTTGCCAAGCGTTCGATCTCTTCAAACATCATAACGCCTGCATCTTCATTCCAGATTCCGCCGTCAAAAACAGGACCGCGGCCGCAATAGAAATAGCTTTTGCCCATGGGCAGGTCCTTCTTTATGATTTTTGCGGAAGCAACCAGACGGTCACCGTCAAGCACGCCTAAGCGCCAGACATTACCGCTGACAGCCTTCTGGAATTCCCCCCATTCCCATGATTGAATAAACTGGCTATGCTGTTGCGCTCCTACAAAAGAGTCGAGCTGCTCTTTGTCATCGATTTTTATAACCTTCATAAGCGTAATAAATAATTTTCAAAATTCTATTCCTTGCCGTAAATCCGACAACCTACCTATCTGGCCAGCATTTTCAATGCGGCGCGTATGCGCTCGCTGGAACTCTTAAGCGCAGGGTCAACTTCGCGCAAGGCTTCACGGGCCTGTTGCAGGCTATATCCCAAAGCCAATAAGGCGTCAATTTCGTCGCTTTGGGCAAGCGATTGGCTGACCGCCCCTCCTGCCAAATCGCCGTCACCGACTGCTAGAACCTTCTCACGCAATTCTAATACGATACGTTCGGCTGTTTTTTTGCCGACGCCTGACACTTTGGTAAGAATACTGGAATCACCGCGCGAGATTGCCAACTTGAGCTCATCGGTCTTGGCCACTGACAATATGCCAAGGGCTGACTTGGGTCCGACTCCAGAAATCGACAGTAGCAACTCAAACATCTCCATCTCCTGAATATTCTTGAATCCATACAGATCCAAAGCATCTTCTTTTATGTATTGATGGGTGTACAACTCAACAGGCTGTCCAGCTACAAACTCGGAAAACAAAGTCTGGTTAACAAATACTTGATAACCCACGTCGTGAACCAGGACGATGAAATAATTTTTATGCTTGGCCAATACTTGACCTCGAAGAAAGGATATCACGTTAGTTAAGGCTAAAGGCTAAAGGCTAAATCCTAAATTAGCCGAATATTCATTTAGCCTTTAGAACTTAGACTTTAGACTTAAGACGTTTTTCGTCTTATGACACTATACTCCGGCACATCCTTCTTGAAATCAATCAGGACGGCCTTGCCCTGGCCTCCATGGGCGGACGCCAGAGATTCGCCGGTGGCGGAATCCCAAATCTTGTCCACCTTTTTCTTTATTATACCACACCCTGGCAAAAGCACCTCAATCTGATCACCGACTCGCAAAGCATTATGAATCTTTACTAAGGTTAGTTTCTTTTTTCCATTAATCAACTGCATGCCCGCACTAGCAGACACAACCTGACCGCAGAACTCCCAAGCGCAGCTGTTATGAGAATTAACAAGGTTTTGAGCCAATTGCCCCTGGCCGAACATAAAACCTTCGGTATAACCGCGATGAACCAGCTTATCCTCAAGCTCTTTGTAAGATTTTTCAGCAAAACGTTTCTGCGCTTTTGCCTCCATCTTGCTTTCATATAGCACGTCGATGGCTTGACGGTATGCCCCAACTACAACAGCTAAATAGTAAGCACTTTTGGCACGCCCTTCGATCTTCAACGAATCTAAACCACTCACCATTAGTTCAGGCATCCGCCTCATCAGGCACATGTCATTAGAGTTCAAAATATACGAGCCATGTTCTTCTTCAATTAATTCGAATTCAACATCATGCCCATCAGGAGAAATAATAATTGATTCATTATCTAATCTTTGGTCTTTAGGTTTTTGGCTTTTTGCAGAGTAATGCCATCTGCATGGTTGGACGCAATCTCCCAAATTACCACTTCGGTCAACCAAATACTTCGACAAGAAGCAGCGTCCCGAATATGCCATGCACATGGCACCATGTATAAAAGACTCTAGTTCAAGTTTCGGCGCTTCTTTTTTGATCGCTAAAATATCTTCATAAGCAACCTCACGGCCAAGAATGACCCGCTTCACCCCTGCCTGCTGCCAAAAAACGGCGGCGGCGCCATTGGTGCAGTTAGCCTGGGTTGAGAGGTGTATCTCGGCTTCGGGCCAATGCTTTTTAATTATTGCAATAACACCTGGATCTGACACGATCAAGGCATCCGGATTAATCTTCTTAAGTGACTTTAAGTAATTTGGCAGTTTGGCCAAATGTTCGTTATGGGCGAATATATTGATTGTCACATAAACTTTCTTTTTTCGTTCATGCGCATACGTTACCGCTTGCGCCAAGCTCTCCAAAGTAAAGTCATTTATGCGAGTTCGTAATGAAAAATCTGGGATGCCGGCATAGACAGCGTCTGCTCCGAATGCGAAAGCCGTTTTCATCTTTTCCAGATTGCCAGCCGGGGCTAGGAGTTCTGGCTTTCTTATCTTGATTTTGCTTATTTTTTTCATATTTTTTCTATAATCCATTAATCATCTCGACCATGTCAGAGACTGTCTGTTCGTTTTGTGGATCGCACTCGACATCTTTTGGATTCAGCCCTTGAAAAGCGAAGGCTCCCACCAGCTCCAATCCGTAATGTTTGACGAATCCCTGCATGCTACTCTTTAGCATCTCCAAACTACCATGAGACTTGCCTCCACCAACCATAAAAATTATCAACTTCTTGCCCTGGATAGTTTTCGGTTTGTAAAAAGGGTGTAAGCGGTCTATAAAATCCTTGGTCAGTCCGGAGACGTTTTCAAAATAATTCGGCGTGCCGATAACCAACACATCCGCGGCCAAAACAGACTCCATGATCTCGGGCACGTCATCGTCTTTTATTGTGCAAACGGGCTGATGATGGCATGCCAAGCAGCCGATGCAACGCTTAACATTTTTACTGCGGAGCAATAATATTTCTTTGTTGCCGACAACAGATTCGTAAAGTCGGCTAATGACATGTTCCGTGTTACCCTTGCGCGGACTGCCAGAAATAAACAAGACGTTTTTACCAACTGTTTTTTTCATCTCCTCTAGCCTCACTCTAGCACGGACGCAACACTGAGACTGGGATTTCAGGATAGTCATCACGGCTTCATCAACCGGATTGGCATGACTCATTTTTCTTAATTTTTCTTGAATTTCCTTATTCATATAGCCTTAGATTAGCTTATTTTTGAGGATTTATCAACTAAAAAGCGCTAGCGTATGCCAGCGCTGATTTTGCACGCCCTTGCCAATAATGACAAAAAATTCCAGACTACCTCCCCAAAGCTCATTCGGACGCAACAAAGTTTGTCCGACTTTGGAAGGTAACTCCTACATATGTCCGGTCGAGTTTCGTAGATAGAGCAGGACCCATCTTCACTTAACTTGGGACAATAAAAACGCCAATGACTATTTGCCAAGTCGTATCTTTTTGCTTTGAAAGGATAACCCAACGCCTCGGCAAGTTTGCTTGCTTCCTCGATACTGAGATGTCGCTTATGGCCGCCAACCATTTTTCTGTCTTTAAGCATAATGGAAAAATCACGACAACAATAGCCCCTGTCAGGACAATCTTCCATGCAATTAAAGTCTCTCACGGCACCTCCGAAAAAGTTTTTATTAAAGACCTGTTAAATATTGCAGATTACATTAAAAATAAGATTTTGGCAATACGGCAGCCTCTCGCTTAAACAAAATGCAGAGGGTTACCTCTGCATTTTGTTTATTTCATATCCTTCGAAGTAATTGTCTTCTTCCGTTAGAATCTTCTCGACCCTGTATTTGCCACGCGTATACATCTTCCCATCTTTTACAAAGTGTGTCGTTTCCAAGATGACCACGCTTGCCTTAGGCTTTGACAGTTGCTCGCCACCCTTGGTTTCACGCAAAGGCAGCTCCCCGAAAAGCCAATAAAGGCGCTGATCGCTTTTTAGAAAATCATAAACTTCTCCGACGACCAATTCTTCTGGCAAACACTCTGGCAGTTCTCTTCTGCCGGCCTCAAATTCTGCGATATCCCTCAAGCAAAGATCCGGATTAAACTCTACTCTTATTCCCATATATTTTTTTACGCTTGATAAAAAGCTTTGTATGCTAAGAATGCCGAATAGATATCCGCCTTCGAGGCGATCTCCATCGGCGCGTGCATGTTCAATAACGCTACGCCGATGTCTATAACATCCATGTTGCGCTCGGCCAAGAATTTGGCGATCGTGCCGCCGCCGCCTTCATCGACTTTAGCTAAGCTGGCAGTCTGCCAAATCACCTTGTTCTTATTGAAAATCGCACGCAAACGCTGGACATATTCTGCTCTGGCTTCAGTGGTT